>CAZSWI010000013.1:0-30258 GCA_964610635.1 uncultured Acidobacterium sp. | reverse complement strand
CGGATTTGCCGCCGAAGGATCGCCTGGCCCGGGCCGATCTCTTCGTGCAGTACGGGTCGGTGGAAATCGGGGGTCGAAGTTATATCTGTCCGATTCGCAGCGTTGCCAGATCGTTGATCCGTTTTCCGGAGAGCACTCCCGCCAGAACCCTGCTGTGCCTCAACGAGGCGACCTTCACGAACTACCATCGCTTCGGCGCGAGTGTTCGCGTTTTACCGGCGCGCTGAGGGAGATGTCAGCAGGGTGAGACTCTGGATCTACCTATCGATGCTTCGGGGGAGAAGGTCTGGCGACCTTCGGGTCGACCACGCCCTTACCCTCAAGGACGTTATAGAAACGATCGGTTGCGAGGTTGTTGAGCTCCTCCACCAATCCTGAGGGCCAGCGAATTTCTATCTTGTCGATCTTCGTTGCCGTGCCCAGCCCAAAATGCACGCGAAGGTCGTTCTGCGAAAGATAACTGCCGCCGCTATGGATCTCGCTGGTCTGTGTCATCCCTCCGGCAACAATTTTGATGCGCGCATTCAGCGCCGCCCGATTGCTCTTCGTGCCGTCCAGCTCAAAGCTGACCCAGTGGTTTCCGGGCACGCCGTGGTTGCGGAGGATCATCGGCTTCCCATCCAGGTCTTCAATTACCACATCCATGTTGCCATCATTGAAAAGATCGCCGACCGCCAGTCCTCGCGAGACACGCGGTTGCATCAGCGCCGGTCCGGCCTCGTCGCTCGCGTCGCAGAAGGTCCCGTCCCTCTGATTTATCTGCAGCAGGCTCGGCTGCCGATATCCGCCGCCCGAGGGCAGCTGGTCGACCTGCGGATATACATGACCGGTCACGGTGATCAGGTCCAGCCAGCCGCTGTTGTCCAGGTCGACGAACGCCGTTCCCCACTTCACCCATGGAAGCGACGGAAGCGCAACTCCGGATGGATAGGAGACTTCGTCAAAGTCCCAGTTACCCTGGTTCCGGTAAAGAAGGTCGTTCTCGTCGGTAAAATTTGTAACGTAAATCGACGGCCGGCCAGTGTGGTTGTAATCTCCCAGCGCAATGCCCATAGATGCCTGTTCAGAGCCATCTTCACTGACTGCCGTGCCTGACTGAAGCCCAATTTCATCGAACTTGCCGTTGCCCAGGTTCCTGTAGAGATATTTCGGAGTTGAGTCGTTCGCGATATAGATATCGGGCCGCCCGGTGTTATTGAAATCCGCCCACACCACGCCGAGGCCATAATATCCATCGGGATCGCTCACTCCCGCTTCTTTCGATACGTCGGTAAACGTACCGTCGCCGTTGTTATGAAAGAGCGAGTCGCCCGCGCCACGCAGCCCTCTTGGGCCACACTGCACATCCAGCCCTCGATATTTGCAAAACGACGCGCTGCCGAATTTCGGCATGTCGTCGAGGTGGAAGTCGACGTAGTTAACCACCATCAGATCGATAAACCCGTCATTGTCGTAGTCGCCGAAAGCCGCCCCTGTGGAATAGCGCCCATCGCGGACGTGGGCTTGTTCCGTTACGTCAGTAAAAGTTCCATCGCCGTTGTTCCGGTACAGAACATTGCCGCCAAGGCACGTCAGGTAGAGGTCGGGCCAGCCGTCGTTGTTGTAATCCCCGACCGCCCCGCCATTCGCCAGACAGGATGTATTCAACCCGGACTTCGCGGTGACATCGGTAAACGTGCCATCGCGATTGTTGTGGTAAAGGGCTCCTGGCGCACTTACTCCCTTAAGCGCCTGGTCGACCGTGGGTTGATTCGTAAAATAGATATCCGGCCAGCCGTCGCGATCATAGTCGATCAGAACCACTCCGCCGCTCATCGATTCCATGATGTATCTCTTCGAGGGATCGGACGCGTGTGTGAAGGTGATATGCGAGGATGCGGTGACGTCTTCGAGCTGCGGAATCGTGCGTCGACTGCACTTCGTCGCCTTCGCGCCGGGCGGTGGTGGGGGCGGCTTCGCGTGACCCTCACCCATCTGCGCGGCGGCGAAACTCATCGTACAAAATGCGACGGCAACCGGCCGCAGGAACCTCAGCAATCGAATGAACAAACGGGTCGGATTCCTTTCCTAATGGCTTTGCTGCCCGATGGCATCCGCAACACGGGCGCGCGCCCGAGCCTTGAGCCCCTTGTAAATCTCCAGTTCGTGGTCCGCGTCAGCGTTCCGCCCCAGCTTGCGATAAGCCGACTGCAGTTGATAGTGAATGTAGTCCTTGTCCGGACTGAGGCCGGCCGCGACCTGCAGATGCGCAGCCGCGTTCGCGAAGTCGCCGCGATCGAGCAGAATCTTTCCGGCTTCATACTGCGCATTCACGTAGTCCGGGTTTGCGGCGATCACCTTCAGATACAGCGCGAGCGCCTCGTCGATCCTCGATTGCTGCTGATCGACAAACCCCAGGTGATACAGAGCATCGGGTTCGTCAGGCACAGTGCTCAGCTCAGCTTCAAATTCCTTTGCGGCTTCCGGCCAATGCTCCCAGCGAATGTAGGCCAGACCCTCGTAGAAATGCGCCCTTGGCAGGTTTGGATCGGAATCGAGCGCGCGCTCGAGCGTAGCGATCGCGCGCGCATAATCCCCGATCTCGGTCCACAGCTGTCCCACCAGCAGCAGAGTCTCGGGAGCACGCGGCTGCGACTCATATGCGGCCAGCACTTCCGTGGCCTTTTTCATGTCGCCGGTGTGAGCCAGCGAGGCCGCCCACGCATAACCCGTCTCGCTGTCGGTCGTGCCAACCGATCCAAGCGGCTCAAACGTGCGGGCCGCATCCGCATATTTGTCCATAGCGAACCACGACAGGCCCAGCATCCCACGCACCGCGGAGGAATCGTCGCCTTGCTGCAGAGCGGACGCAAGCGAGCGGGTGGCAGCCGCGTAATCCTTAGCGCGAAAGGCGCACAAGCCAAGGTTTTTCTCGAGACCCGGCAATCCGCTGTCCCAATGCTCGGCCTGCTGATAGAAACCAAGGGCCGCGGAATAGTCCTTCTGAATCGCGTCGGCCGTCGCCAGGTCGTTGTAGGCGAGGGCGAGAACTGACTGCAATGCCCGCTCTCGTTCCTTTGCCGCCGCCTGCTGCGCGGCAGTCAGCTTGCGGCCCGCGTTAGCGTCGTCGCTGTTGTGCACAGCTGGCGCCGATTGATCCTCCTGCTGGCGGGTCAGCGGCACTACCGCCACGCCCATGCCGTTGCCGCTTTCGGCCTGCGTCCTGCTCACCTCCTGCTGGGTTTGCGCCATGATCTTGTTCTGCAGCTCACGCGCTTTGGCGGCAAACGCGTTGCTTTCCTCCACGCGTCCGCTCTGAGCCGTAATGCGCGCCAGATCGACGTAGGCGCGGCGAATCTGATAATTGGTCCGCTCTTCGTCTTTTCCCGTCAGCTCGATCGCCTTGCGCATCATCGCCTCGGCTCGATCCATCTTTCCCTCGGCATACGCATTCATGCCGAGATAGAGAGCCGGGTCGGGCGAGGCCGGATCGATGCGCGCAGCGGCACTCAGGAATTTGTCCGATACCTCGTACTTGCGTTCTCCTGACGTAGTAAGGCCCAGCATGTAATTGGCCAGATAGTCGTTGGGATAAAACTCGGCTTCCTTCCGCAATTCCGCTTCGATCCCCGGAGTCGGCTTCCAGTCGTTCAGAAAGAGCTGAGCCAACCCAAGAAAATAGTGAGCGTGCGGCGTCCGAGGATCAATCGCAATCGCGCGCTGAAACTCGCGAATCGCGGACTGCATATCGCCCCCATCGCGAAACGCACGTCCCATCAGCACATGGAGAGATCCGCTGTCGCCTGCTGTTCGCTTCATTTGCGCGAAAACCTCAATCGCGCGCTCTTTGTCATCCGGCTTCTTCGTTTGCAGCAGACATTCGGCCAGCGGATACAGGTTATCCACCGTCGGCTCGGCCATCGCGATCCGCGTGAACGGCTCAACCGCATTAACGTATTCGCCTTTCTGATCGAGAGCGCTCGCCAAAAGCCTGTCCGCGCCCAGATTGTGGGGATCGTCGGCGTGCGCTTTTTGTCCAAGCTCGATGGCCTCGTTCACATTCCCGGCCTGCAGTTCGGCATATCCCAGAGGTTCATAGACCGCGGGAACATCTTCGAATTTGATAGAGCTGCGGTAGAGATCTATGGACTCGGTGTAGTCGGCCTCCACCAGTTTCAGGCTGGCCAGTTCACGCAGAGCCGACGCAATCACCAGGCGATTCGCCGCCGCCACCGTCGTAGGGTCGCCCGCGCTGCGCGCCCGGTCAGCGGCTGCGACGCGGCCCACCAGTTCGTCGCCTCCTGAGGGCCCCTTTTGTGCCGCGGAAACACTATGGCCTGATAGCTGCGCGCCAACGACGAACGGGGCCCCGAATAAGAGAAGGAGCATACACCATTCGCCCCAGCCAAAGTATTCCGGAGAATGTCCGAGTCGAGATACCGAGGGCGATGAATTCAACCGCATGGACAAAGGTGAATCGATTCTACCCCACAAAAAGCTGCGGAGCCTGTACCAGCGCTCCGCAGCTTTCGTTTTGGTTATTCGGCTTGACCCCGGACTGCTCGCCCTTAGAACGAGAAGTGCAGAGAGTATTGCAGCTCGCGGTTGCCTTTGGCAGTTTGCAGGCTGGTCGGCTGCCCGAGCGCCGGCGAACCAGTGACTACACCGGGGGAAGGCGACGAGGTTCCAGCGGCGGTGATGATGTTGTTGGTGGGGGAACAGGGAGCGCCGCCGCAGGCGATTACCGACGGCGTGAATCCCTCGCCTTCCAGACCGCCGCTGTTGAAGTTCGGATGATTGAGGAAATCGAAGAAGTCCATGGCAAACTTGATCCTGTACTTCTCCTTCACCATCCAGTTCTTGGCTAACTGCGAGTCCCAATCCTCGGTGGGAGCGCCGTAGGCAAAGCCGCGGTGCTCGATCCCGGCCGGAATGGTTCCCAGTGGGTAACCGACGAGGGTGAATGCTCCGGTATTCAAGACGTGGTTCGTTTTTTCACCTGCGTTAGGCTTTTGCCCGGTCACCAGAGGACGGTTGTTGCCGTTGTAGCCGGTGCCGATGAGCTGGCTGATCGGCGCCGAGTTTGCGGCGTCGGTGTAGCTGCCATTCGCGAAGATGGTCAGAGAGCTGGCGTGAACCGCGTCGATGATCCCGTTGAACTCCCAGCCTCCCACGGTTTGCTTGACAAAGTTATTGGAGCCGGCAAACTTCGGCAGGTAGTAAACCTCGTTTGCCACGAAGATATCCGGACGGTTGATGTTGGTGTTTCCTTTGTCAAGAGCGCTGTTGGCGTTGTAGGTCTGCATCTCCTGGTTGGCGGAGCCGGAAGAATTGTCTTCTTCCACGTCACCAATGGAGTGCCCCCATGTGTAAGCAGCCTGGAAGGTAGAGGCGCCCACCTGGGAGCGGAACAATGCCTGCAGCGAGTGGTAGGTGGCATGACCATCGCGTCCGAACCCATTGATCTGTCCGAAGTTGTATGCCGGACGCCAGGGGTTCGTTCCGGTGCCGCTGCCGCTGAACACCGCCGCAGACCAGTCCGATTGTGGGATCGCGTCGAATTGCAGCATCGAAGTCAGGTGTTCACCGGTGTTACCGACATAGCTGACTTCCATGGAGGTGTTGCGGTGGAGCTCCTGCTCGACCGTAACGTTCCACTGCCAGCTGTTGGGGGTGACGGCACGCGGGATTCTGGCGAAGTTCGGTGAAACCGATCCGCCCGCAAAACCTGGCGCCGTTGTGCAGCCCGTAGCCGCGCAGACCCAGCTGGTTGCCGAATCCAGCGGGCGGTTGGAGCTTGCAGAGAGCGAGAAGGGATCGCCTTTTTCCATCCCTTCATCCTGGCCCACCAGCTCCCGCTGGAAGAACTGTCCGCCGCCTGCGCGGAGTGCGGTCTTCCCGTTCCCGAAAACGTCCCAGGCAATGCCAACACGGGGCGCAATGTCGTGGTTGTTATTCGGGATCAGTGCTCTGCTCGTCCCCTGCGTTCCGCTGGAGAGGTTGAAGGGCACACCCAGGCTTGCGAACAGCTTATTCGCTGCCTGGCAGGGTTGCGTGCCGGGCTGGACGATCAAGCCGTTGCAGGCATCGGTCGGGTTGGATGCTGCCTCGGAGGCGCTCCAGTTCGCCAGGCTCCAGTTCGACCACTGATTATCGGCCGAAAATGGCTCGCGATAGAAGGACCAGCGGAAACCCAGTTCAGCCGTTATGTTCTTGTTGACCTTGACGGCGTCCGAAAGATACCACTCATAGTCGTACCATTTCACCTGAGCCGTGATGTCCGTGCTGTTCTCGGTGATGTTGGTGAAGACCTGTGGCGAAGCACCGGTGCCCGGAACCAGCGCGTTGGCGAGCGAGTTGTTGGTTTGCACGCATGCTGGAATCCCCGCCGTCGGAGTGGCTGGCGGCGCCTTCTGGCCTACCGCGCAATAAGGCGCGCCACCTGGGAAGCTGGGACGGTCCTGTCCATTGCCGGAATCCTCCACCTTGATGTTGTTTCCGTAGAAGAAACCTGCCTTCAGTGTGTGGTTGCCCCGGACTTTGGAGAGGTTGTCCTGAACGGTGTACAAGTCTTCGTGATTCTTGTAGGGAGCGATGTTCCAGAACGACGCCTCGCCCTCATAGGAGCCATACGGGTTGAATCCGCCCCAGTTGCCGAAGAAGGCGTCCGCCTCCTTGAGCGAGGCTGGGAAGGTTGCAGGATACATCTTTTGCAGCTCCGGAACGATGCTGGCCTTGGTGCCGCCGAGCGTCGTGATGATGGCATTGTGGCCATAGCCGAACTCGACGTCATTGATCATGCTGGGGGTAATGGTCGAGCTCAGCTTCGCCATCACGCTCTTGGAAGGTTGGCTCCAGCTGGACTGCACCGTCGGGAAGTCGGACTCGCCCCAGAAAGAGTCGCCCACGTTGGGGCTGGGATTGGTCCAGGAATCCTGCGTCCAGCGGAAGGTGGCCCGGTTGGATTTGTTGATATCCCAATCCGGCCTCACGTTCCACTCGCTCCAGTTCAGAGGGTTGTTGATGGGTGCGGCCCAGTTGAAGCCCGACGCGTTCAGCGAAGTCCCATTGCTGCCCACATTCGGCGTGGGATAGAACTGCGCCAACAGAGCTCCCGCCGGATCGACGGCAGTGAGCTTGTTCGGAGTGCCCAGCCAGGCTGGGAAGCCGGGGTTGGAGCCGGCGCCCGGGATAGCGGCTCCGCACTGATCGCTGGTGGCCGCCCCGTACCCGCTGAAGTCGCCAACGGATTCAGCAGCGGTTGGAACGCAGGCGCCAAACGCGCTCCCGCGTATTTCCTTGTTCCACTCCTGGTTCCACCACACAAAGAGATGGTCTTTCCAAACCGGACCGGCGCCGTAGTAGCCGTAGTCGTTGCGGCGCAGCTTGGCTTTGCCCACGCCCAGCTCATTATTGAAGAAATTGTTCGCATCGAGCGCGCTGTTCCGCCCCGCGTAGAAGAAGCCGCCATGGATCGTGTTCGACCCCGACTTCGTGGTGATGCTGATGATCGCGCCCGACGCCTGTCCATATTCGGCCCCGAACGAGTTGCGGATCATCTTGAACTCGGCGATCGCCTCTGTAGAGGGATAGACCAGGATTGTGCGGTTCGAGCCGACGTCGTTGTTATTGACGCCGTCCACCAGAAACAGATTATTGGTATAAGGATTGCCATTGACTGAGAAGTTAACGCCGCCCTCCAGGCCCTTATCCTCGCCGTCGAACGAGGCCGCCGGACTCACACCCGGAGAGAGTTGCGTCAAACCGATAAAGTTTTCCCCGTTCAGCGGAAGCTCCCGCGTCTGTTCGCCCGTGATAACTTCGCCGACCGATGCGGAGGCGGTTTCCACCTGGATCGCGCTTGCCTCGACGGTTACCGTCTGGGTGGTCGCGCCGGGCGAAAGGCTACCGTTGATTGTGGTATCCGTCGACACGTGAACTTCAGCATCGTCGACTTTGAATACCTTGAAATTCGGCGCCGTGATCGTAACGGTATAGGTTCCCACCGGCAGCTGCGCCAGAGCGTAAGCACCGATGGAAGATGTGACCGTGTTGAAGGACACATCGGTCGCGGTGTTGGTCACCACGACTTTCGCCCCCACGATTACGGCGCCGGTTGTGTCCGTTACGTTACCGACGATCGATCCGTAATACGCTTGAGCGTGAATGGCAACCGGTATTGTCGCCAGCATCAGGATCGCGCAAATCGCCCAGATCCTGCTCGCTCCAGACCCAATCCTTCTATTAGTACTCCACGGTGCTTTCATTGAGCCTCCTGATAAGGCGGTTGGAACTTCTTTTTCTTTCTCTGCTCGCCTCCCTGATGGGAGTACGGCCGCGATCCGCAAGAACCGCGTGACAATTGCGAGGGTCAGGTTACGAAGCCGAGGGTGCCGTAACTTTCGTGACAGTTAAACAGGGTCCCGGGAAAGCGCAACAATAGTCTCCCTCGGGAGGCGTTCTGTCAATCAAATTCTTGCTTACTTAAACGTTTTGGCCTGATTCCGAGGAGGAAGGCACACATCTCCTTCCGTCAGCTGCGGAATGGCATTCTAACGTGGCCGATCAGCTCCGCGCATCGCCCCAAGGTTGAAACGATGAGCGACCAGCTGTCTGAAACCGGTATCATTGCAGTCGCCATTGATCTTGTCCTGGTCACAAGGATGCCACACCACATGCAAAGTCAAGTGTGACCGAAGACCGGACAATTGAAGTGCTGGTTTCTGTTTTTACCTTGCAAGCCGCGGCGACGAAGCTGCCGTGATTTTCACTAAGTGTTCGAAACGGATAGCGTTCTGGACCAGGCCTGCGGGGAAGGATTTCTCAAGTGCGCGCAGCTGGGGATCGTTAAGGCCTGGCGCAATCACCTCGACCTGGAAGTCCCCGACGTGCAGCGGGCGCGATGAGGGCTGGGCCTTTACCCGGATCAGCAGGCCTTCGGAAGAGAGCCCATGCAGGCTGAGGTATTGGGCGACGTACTGGCCAACGCAGCCGCCGAGAGAAGAAAGAAGAAGTTCGGCCGGGGACATACCCTGGTCGGCGGCGCCATCTTCCGCAGGCTGGTCGAGCAGAACCCGATGATGGCGTGCCTCCGCCGTGAAACTTGCGCCGCCGCAATGCCGTAATGAGATTTCCAAGCTTATCCCTTGCTTAACATCGTGGAGAAGCAAGTTGCTGGCCACTGCGTGGAGGCCGCAAAAGGGCACGCCATCCGATGGGATTCAGGAAGCCGATGGAATCGGCATGCGTGGGAGAGCGCTCGTGGAGCGCGCGGTTGCGCGAAATGGCGCACGCCGTGCGGTGAACGCGTGGGCACGGGTACACTAACAACCGGTTCCATGAAGACCAGGCGATCCAGGAAGAAACCCGCTGCGGCATCTTCCACGACGGTCGACGGCGCGGGCGCCGCGCCTCGTGGGAAAAGGTCCGGAGCACGGCGCACCAGACCGGAGCGGGAATTGTTGCGCGCTCTGGTGGATAACCTGGACGAGGCGGTAGTTGCCCTTGATGGTGATGGCCATGTGCAATTTGCCAACGCCGCCGCGGAACGGCTGTTCGGCATCGATCCTAAAGGTCCGGGAATCTCGGGGTGGAGCGAGGCTTACGGAATTTATTTGCCTGACCGGCAGACGCTGTGGCCGGCCGACGAGTTGCCCGGCGCCGTTGCGCTGAAGGGGCAGACGGTAGAGGGCGAGCAGTACGTGCGGTCACCTGGGGCGCCCGAGGGTTATTGGATCGATGTGCGGGCCTGGCCGCTATTCGATGCGCGGGGCAAGGTGCAGGGCGCGCTGCTGGCGTGGCGCGATATTACCCAGGAAAAACGGACGGTCGAGAGCCAGAGACGGCTGCTGGCGATCGTCGAGAACACGCCCGATCTGGTCATTCTGACCGATCCAACGCTGAAGACGAGCTATATCAACCGCGCGGGCCGGGAACTGTTGGGGCTGGATGCGGCTGAGGGAGTGCAGGACTATCCCGTGTTCGATACGGAGTTCGAAAATCAGCGGGAGAATTTCGACAGCGAGATCCTTCCGGCTCTTTTGCGGGGCGAGGCGTGGCTGGGGGAATTTCGGCTGAAGCAGGCGCGCACGGGCGAAACGATCACGGTGGACATGCGGGCCTTCGGCATCTTTGGTCTGTACGGGCAGTTGCTGGGATTCGCGAGCATCAGCCGCGATATCACCGCGAGACAGCAGTCCGAGGAGGTGCGGCAGCGGCTGGCGTCGATTGTCGAGTTCTCCAACGACGCCATCATCAGCGAATCGCTCGATGGCATCATTACGAGCTGGAACCGCGGAGCGCAGGCAACTTTCGGTTATACGGCGGAAGAGACGGTCGGGCAGCCGATCACCTTGCTGGCGTGGCCGGGCTACGAAGACGATATGCGGGAGCTGCTGCGGCGGATCGGGGCCGATGAGGCGATCGAGCGCTATGAGACGCTACGGCGCCACAAGGACGGACGCCGCCTGGTGATCTCGCTGACGCTTTCGCCCATTCGCGACGGCACGGGAAAGCTGATTGGCATTTCAAAGATCGCGCGGGACATCACTCAGCAGAAGGATCGTGAAGAAACGGCGCAACGGCAGGCGCAGCTGCTGGATCAGGCTCACGAGCCGATACTGGTCCGAGACCCACGCGATCGAATCGTCTATTGGAATAAGGGAGCGGAGCGGCTCTACGGCTGGACCGCTTCGGAGGCGGTGGGGCGCGTCGCCTACGAACTGCTGCAGACAACATTCGGGGTGAGGTTGGAGGACATCACCCGGCAGCTGGAACGGGACGGGCATTGGGAAGGAGAGCTCGAGCATCGCACGCGGAACGGGCAGCGTGTGGTGGTGCTGAGCCACTGGATTCGGGAGCTGGGTGTGGCCGAGTCGCATGTGCTGGAAACGAATGTGGACATGTCGGAGCGGCAGCATCGGTTGGAAGCCGAAGAGCAGTCGCGGCTGGAGAGGCGTTTCCGGCAGTTGCTGGAGGCGGCGCCGGATGCAATTGTTGAAGTTTCCGCCGATGGCCGGATCGTGCTGATGAACCGGGTCGCAGAGGAGATGTTCGGCTACGTTCGCGACGAGCTGCTGGGCGAGTCGGTCGATCTGTTGGTTCCGGATGCCATCCGGCACGAGCATTACCGGCATCGCGACCGCTATCTGGAGCATCCGCGGACGCGGCCAATGGGCTCCGGTCTGGAGCTGCATGCACGGCGCCGAGACGGATCGTTGTTTCCCGTCGAAATCAGCCTAAGTCCCATCCAGACCGAAGGCGGCATGCATGTGACGGCGGTGATTCGCGACGTGACGGAGCGCAAGCGCGCGGAAAAAGAGGTGCGCATCCTGCAATTGCAATACACGGGGGAGCTGGAAGCGCGTAATCGAGAGATAGAACGCGCCAACCGTCTGAAGAGCGAGTTTCTCGCGAGCATGAGTCACGAACTGCGAACGCCGCTGCATACCATCATCGGCTTTGCCGAACTACTGCAGGAAGGACACGAAGGCGCGCTAAGTGAGGCGCAGAGCCGATTCGTGGGCCACATTCGCCGGGATTCCGAGCATTTGCTGGAGCTGATCAACGATGTTCTGGATCTGAGCAAGATCGAGGCGGGGCAGCTCACTCTGAAGCGGGAGACCTACCCGCTGACGCGCAGCGTGGGGGAGGCGCTGGATGCCATTCGCCCGGGGGCCGCGGCGAAGGGCATAGCCGTTGAGCAGCGCGGTGAACGCGATTCGCTGGTCGACGCCGATCCCTTACGCGTGAAAGAGATGCTCTACAACCTGCTGAGCAACGCGGTGAAATTCACGCCGGAAGGGGGGAAGGTGTGGATTGAGACGATGGGAGATGCAGGATTTGTGCGGGTGACGGTGGGCGATACCGGGATAGGGATCCCCGCCGTGGAGCAGGAAAATATCTTCGACAAGTTTTACCAGGTGGGCAATACGACGCGCGGTGTTCGGGAAGGGACGGGGCTGGGGTTATCGATTACCAAGGAACTGGTGCAGATGCACGGCGGCTGGATGGAAGTGGACAGCACACCGGGACAAGGGAGCCGGTTTACGTTCACACTTCCCATCGCCACACCTGGGTTGTAGGATGGCTGCATTATTTCCCCAGAGATTGATCGAATTGAAAAAATAGCTGTATTCAGGGCCAATGGAGCTGAGTGGGTATTGTGTCGACATCTCCGGAGAAACCTCTGATCCTGATTGCGGACGACCGGCCGAGCAGCCGCGAACTGCTGCGCCTTGTGCTGGAGCGGGCTGGCTATGCGGTGATCGAGGCCGAGGACGGCAGGGAGGCACTGGATCGGGCACGCGCCGGGAATCCGGATTTGATCCTGCTGGATCTGCAGATGCCGGGGCTTGACGGCTACGGAGTGCTGGCTGCGCTGCGGGGCGACGAGCGCTTTCGGAGCCTGCCGGTGCTGGCGCTGACAGCCAGCGCGATGCGCGGCGATCGCGAGAGAATTATGGGCGCGGGGTTTACGGATTACCTGGCCAAGCCCGCGGGGCCCGAGGTTCTGCGGGAGACAGTGGCGCGGCTGCTTCGCGAAGCGGGGGCTCGACCTTTGGACACGGAAGAGACGGCTTAAGAGGGGCGGCTGCGTGGACCGCTACATCAGGCCGTACTTTTTCATTTTGTAGCGGAGGGCATCGCGCCCGATGCCGAGAGCCCGGGCTGCATGGGACTGGTTGCCCTGGGCCTTATCGAGCGCGCTGACCAGCAGCTGGCGTTCGTGCTCAGCGAGAGATGCGTCGTCGTGGGGGGCGGGCGGCTGATCGGGCGATCGGGATGTCTCGTTGGCAGGGCTGGCCGAGGCTTCCGGGAGCAGCGACGCCGGCAGATCGGCAACGTCGATTCCGTCGCTCTCGGTCATCATTGCGGCGTGGCCGATGGCATTTTCGAGTTCGCGGACGTTACCTGGCCAGTTGTGCCGCTCGAGCAGGAGACGGGCGCGCGGTGAGATGCCGTGAAGGGTCTTGCCATACTGCTGCGCAAATCGGTCGACGAAATGGCGAATCAGAAGCGGCAGGTCTTCGCTGCGTTCGGCGAGAGAAGGAACGGGAATCTCGACCATGGCGAGACGGTAGTAGAGGTCCTCGCGGAAGAGGCGGTCGGCGACGGCCTGACGCAGGTTACGGTGGGTTGCGGCGATGACGCGCACGTTTACTTTGCGGGTCTGGAGCGAGCCGACGCGCTGGATTTCCTGGTTCTGCAGCGCACGTAGCAGCTTGGCCTGGGTGGCAATGGGCATGTCGCCGATCTCGTCCAGAAACAGCGTGCCCTCGCTGGCCGCTTCAAAGAGACCGGGCTTGTCGCGATCGGCGCCAGTGAAGGCGCCGCGGACGTGGCCGAAGAGTTCGCTCTCGAACAGTGTTTCGACGACCGCGGAACAGTTCAGCACGACGTATTGCCCCTTCACGCCGCTGCGGTTATGAAGGGCGCGGGCGACCAGGTCCTTGCCGGTGCCGGTGGCTCCCTGGATGAGCGCAGAGCGGTAATGCGGAGCGATGCGGCGAATGCGGGCAAACATTTCCGCCATTTTGGGGCTGGCGCCGATCAGGCCTTCGAATTCGGCATCTGAACCGAGTTGCTGTCTTCGGCGGGCGTCTTCGATGAGCCGGCCGATGCGTTCACGGAGAACGGGAAGGCGGATGGGTTTCTCCAGATAGTCGGCCGCTCCGTTACGAATCGCCTGGACGGCGGTTTCGGTGGTGTAATGCGCGGTCATAAGCACGACATCGGTGGCGGGGGCGGTTTGCATAATGCGGTTGAGGACCTCGAGGCCGGTCATCTCCGGCATGACCAGGTCGGTCAGCACCAGCTGGGGATGGTGGAGGCGCACCAGCTCCAGAGCCTCGCTGGGACGAGAGGCGGTGTGGATCGTCACTCCCTTCTGAGCGAGCGCAGTCGAGAGCAGATCGAGGCTGCCGGGGTTGTCGTCCAGAATAACGATGGAGATATCCATAACGCCAGGGTGCAGGGTACAGGGTACAGGGTGCAACTGCTAACCGGGAACCGGGAGCCTGGAGCCGGTAGCTAAGGCAAAAGCCGCGCCCACGGGAGGTAGACTGACGAGTGGCGCGGAACCTCTACATTTTGGCGGGAGTATTGCTGTTGTTTGCGGCGGTTTCGTTCGTGATGGCGATGACGTCGGGGCGGATGCAGCCCGCACTGCCTGCAAACGGAACGCTGTGGAAGACGACGGCGCTGTTCCTAACTGTGGGTGGGCTGATCGTCGCACTGCTGGGGGTGATGACCGCGATGTTCGAGCAGGTGGACCGCCGCAATGAAGAGCAGAGAATGAGGCGGCGCGGACGCGGCGGGGCGCGAACGGACGACAGATAAAATAGAAAGGAGCGGCCAATCCTAATTTGGAAAGCAACCGGAAACTATGTATGAAGTGACAGTGGAACGCGGGTTTTCGTCGGGGCACTTTCTCCGCAACTACAAGGGGAAGTGCGAGAACCCGCATGGACATAACTACAAGGTGCGGATCACCCTTTGCGGCGAGACGCTGGACGGGGCGGGCCTGCTGCTGGACTTTCGGGATCTTAAGCTGGTGATGCGGCCGGTGATCGAGCGCATCGACCATCAGATGCTGAATGACATCGAGCCTTTCACGAAGATCAACCCGTCGGCGGAAAATCTGGCCCGGTATTTCTACGATGAGACGAATCGCCAGCTGAGCGAGATGACGAGCGGGCGAGTGCGTGTGAAGGACTGCACGATCTTCGAGACGGACACCACGACTGCGACGTACTACGAGTAGCCAAGTTGTATCTCATAGAGATTTACAAGTCCATTCAGGGCGAATCGAGCTTCGCCGGGCTGCCGTGCATCTTTGTGCGGCTTGCGGGGTGCAATCTGCGCTGCGCGTGGTGCGATTCGGAATACACATTCACCGGCGGCTGCAAATTGACCGAAGACGAGGTAGCGGCGGAGGTCGAGAAGTTGGCGCCGGTCAAGTTGATTGAGTTCACGGGCGGGGAGCCGATGTTGCAGGAGCGGGAACTCGTCCCGCTGATGGAGCGGCTGCTGGGCACCGGACATGAGCTGATGATCGAGACCAGCGGGGAGCGCTCCCTGGAGCAGGTGCCGCAGGCAGTCCACAAGATAGTCGATGTGAAGTGCCCCGGCTCGGGGGAGGCAGGGAGCTTTCGGATGGCGAATCTGGATTACCTGAGCAGGAGGGACGAGGTGAAGTTCGTGATTGCGAACCGCGACGATTACATATTTGCGCGCGATTTCATTCGGGAGCACAAATTGGATACGCGCGCGGGGCAGGTGCTGCTTTCGCCGGCATTCTCAAAGACGCCGTCTGCCCACCGCAGCACGGAGAATTGCCTGCTCGATCCGCGGGAACTGGTGGAGTGGATGCTGGTTGATGGGTTACCAGCGCGGCTGAGCCTGCAGATTCACAAGTACGTGTGGGAGCCGCAGAAGAAGGGCGTTTGAGATGGTCATTAGCCTTGCTAAAGGCCCGGCGATGAATGCGGGGTGACAGTTTCGTATTCGCGATCGAGGGTCGACATCCGAAGCTGTGGTACTCCCCATCGCGCAAGATTGCCTCGCGAAGGATGCCCTCACGGCGAAAACCGGCGCTCTCGTAAACATGTTGCGCACGCGCATTTGTTTCGAAGACGTCGAGACATAGGTGGTGCGACTCAGTTCGTGGAATACGTAGTCCAGAATGCCGCCGAGCATGATCTTCCCAATTCCGCGGCCCGGATCGTTTATGACGATTCTCTGCAGCCGAATGAGCGGTGCGGCGATGCGAGGCCGCGGAGAATTGCAAAGCCGGCCAATCTTCCCGGCTCCGATTCGGCGACAAAACAGCGGCAATCAGGGCCCGCCATTCTCGTTCGATGCTCTTCTTCGCTCCAGTTGCCGACAAAAGTGCGATATTGCGGACGGCGTTCCATCTCTGCGATCGATGGAATATCGTCCACACACGCCAGTCGGAGCCGCATGTTGGCCATCATAGCGTGGGGTTAGCTTTTCGCTTCGAGCTATTGTGGAAGGGAATTCCGAGATGCGAAAGCTCATCGCCGTTGAAACTGGGCAACTCGCGCAGGATGAGCCTGGCGTCAAAGAGCTGACGATTGCCCTGATCGGGTTCCTCGCGTTACTCTCAGCCCTGTGATCCCCGAACTGCGCCATGACTTTAATCGCCGGTTTCGCCCCGAGGCGTTTCGTTCGATGCTGGACGGCCTCGACTCTGTTTCGCGCACCCAGGTTGGGTTTCCCGTCGCCGAGACGCCGTGCTTTTTTCCCCAATCGATGCTGGAGGAGATGGCGCGCATCGGGATCGACTTGACGCTGCAGCTGGTTTGCGACCCCAGCTACCTTGCCAGCTCCCTTGCGGCCATTCCCGAGGTCTGGAGGGCGGCCGCGCAGACCGACCACCCGCATTTCCTGACCGCCGACTTTGGGCTGGTGCGGGACGAGGACGGACGGCTCGCGCCGCGGCTCGTGGAGATCCAGGCGTTTCCGTCGGTGTTCGGCTTTCAGTGGGCGCTCAGCCAGGCGTATAAGTCCGCATTTTCGCTCGACGGGTCTCTTCGGTATCTGCTGGGTGGGCTCGACGAGGCTGGCTTCTGGGACGTACTCGGCCGGACGATTGTTGCCGGTCACGATCCGGAGACGGTTGTTCTTTCCGATGTCGACCCCCTGAATCAAAAGACGTTGCCTGATTTCCATATCACCGCCGACCGGCTCGGCATCCGCATTGTCGATATCGCTCAGATTCAACCGATGATTGCGGCAGAATCATCTCCGGGCCGGTTGCGCCGTCTCGCCTATCGCAATGGCGGCCGGCTGGTCCCAATTCGGCGAATATACAACCGCGCCATCGTCGACGAGCTGGTCCGGAAGCAAATCCGGTTGAAGTTCGATTACCGGGAGACGTTTGACGTCGAATGGGCCGGCCATCCCAACTGGTACTTCCATGTAAGCAAATACTCGCTGCCCTGGCTGCATCATGCGGCGGTCCCGCCCGCCGTCTTCCTCGACGACTGGTTCCGTCCTTCGGCGGGGGACAACCTGCCCAACCTTCGCGATCGTTTGCCGCAGGATCGTAACCTACTGATTCTGAAGCCGCTTTACTCTTTTGCCGGCCAGGGGATCGTTTTCGCCCCGACGGACGCGCAGCTGGCCGCCATACCTTTGGACCGCCGGACTGATTACCTCCTGCAGGAGCGGGTCACCTTCGTACCCGTCATCGATACCCCCGTTGGTCCAACGCAGGCGGAGATCCGTATCCTTTATGTATGGCCCGATTCGACTGGGCCGGATCAGGGCAATCTCCTGCCTCTGCTCTCTCTGGTACGCCTGGGGCGCGGCCAAATGATGGGAGTAGACCATAACCGCGACCAGTCCTGGGTTGGTGCTTCGGCGGCATTTTTCCCGTCGTGAGCCGTTAATTTGCGGGGCAGCGAAAAATCCACAAGAATCCTGTGCTTCCCACAGAAGAGGCCTATGCTGCCCCGTTTTGGTCATTGCATGGGTTAATTTCGTCGTTTACAAATGGAATCGAAGATGTAAACTTTGGTAATTGGCCAGCGCTGAGGTTTGCGGGTACTGTAGAGCTGAATCACAGGAGAATCCATCATGGAGTCTGCCGTCTGTTCTTCTCCTGGAACCCGCAACTGGCGCCCTTACCGTGGCGCAGTCCGCTATCCGTTGCAGTTGCCGGTGACTGTACTCGCCGAAGGCCAGGCTTATGAAGCGCTCACCGAGAGTTTTTCCGCCAGCGGAGTTCTTTTGAGGCTGCGGCAACCTCTTCGGGAAGGGCAGCAGGTCGAATTTCTTGTGGAGATCCCAGCCGGAACGCTGGAATTCTCTGTGACTGCGGCGGTGCATTGCTCTGGGAGAATTGTCCGTTCTTATTGGAATGATGAAGGTCAGCCTTACGCCGCTGCTGTGATTGACGAATACAGGTTCCAGTAGTTCGGATCAGAATTCTTATGACGCACATCAACGGAAACGGCACCAGTGTAGCTCCTCAGGCAGCACAACCCAGCCCTGAGGTTCGAGTGATTCTCGCCGACTCGCAGGCGATCTACCGCGTCGGCATGCGTAAGGTCTTCGGACCGGACTCCGGCGTGGCTGTCGTTGCCGAGGCCGATAATCTGCAGTCGCTTCAGGACACGGTGCAGCGAACCCCTGCCGACGTTCTCCTCCTCGAGGGCGCGATGATCACCGGCACGGCAAACGCTGTTCCTGCCGTTGTGCGTCTGGCCCCGGATCTCAAGATCATCGTGCAGTCCGCTTCGACCGACGAATCGCACACGGTGGATTTGTATCGCCGGGGAGTGCGCGGGATCATTCCCCGTTCCATTTCGCCCGATCTGCTGGTCAAGTGCGTGCGCAAAATCGCGGCCGGTGAAACCTGGATCGACAATCAGTCGGTCACATGGGTCATCGAAGCGTACCGTTCGCAGGCCGGCAACCTTACCAATCCGCGCAATCAGCCCCGCCTCAATCAGAAGGAAATGCTGATCATCGCCGGCATCACGCAGGGCAAGCGCAACAAGGAAATCGCTTACCAGCTGGGAACCACCGAACAGGTGGTCAAGAATTATCTGCGCAAGATTTACGACAAGCTGGGTGTCTCCGACCGCCTCGAACTGGCTCTTTACTGTCTGCACCATCAGCTGCACAAGAATGCTGCCGATGCCGACGCACGGCCCGTCGAGATTTCTGCCCAACCGTAAGCCGGAAAATTCGACAGCACGAGGGCACCACCGATCGCGGGGGAAATTCCGATCCTCGATTTCCCAGATTCAGGCCCGTCTGAGCTTGCCGCGCGTCTGGTCGCCCCCCGATGGCTCGTTGACGGGAGAGGTGGCCTCTTGAATGGGTGACGCCACCGAGTACGGCATGACCGTCACATTGCCCAGGAACCTTCCGTTCCGGTGGACCTCGTACCTGACATAGCCTGGGCGGCGCTCGATGATCCTCAGCCAAACCTCCGGCCAGGTCCATTGCTGCATTAATTTACCGAGCTCGGTTTCGAGGATTCGCGCGGCGATGACCGCCTCGCCAAAGGTGAGTGCCGGTGGGCCGTCCTTGTCGAACGGATAACGATAGAGTGAGGAGTCCAATCAATATTCTCCAGCCAGCTTCTATCTTTCTGGACGCGCTCGAAACCGTCACTTCCCCATCGGTCATTCCACGATAGCCACTTGGTAACGATGAATATGATTCTGCGGAGAGTGACCGCACGGTGGCATTCGTCTGCCAATCCCTGGGTTGCTGTTGCATGGCCTTCGGAGCAGCCAACCATACTTCGTGGATGAAAGTACCAGTCAGCAGGGGGAGCGCATGCCGGGATTTCTTCAAGGAAGCCTGTGACGGATATCACATAAGCGGGCGTTGACGAGCCGTTACTTTCGACAGTACCATCTCCGGATTACTTCTTTGTAATAGTGCGGAGTTGCGTCAGGCCGTAGCGTTGCAGGCAGAATTCCAGTCAAGGCGGGCGGTATGAATCGAAGGAACTTCTTGAAAGGCACGGGGCTGGCTGCGGCGGGACTGGCTGCGGGAAGTCGCGAGGGTCGCGGGCAGGAGATCGGGCGGCCGGCGCAAGTCGCATCAGGCAGCTTCACGTTTGCATTCTTCACCGATGTGCACATCGAGCCGGACATGGATGCGCCGCAGGGGACGCAACTGGCGATGGAGATCATCAATGCGTCGGACGCGGAGTTTGCGATCTGCGGCGGCGATCATGTTTTTGACGCGCTGAAAGTGCACAAGGAGCGGATCCTCGAGCAATACTCGTTGTATGTACAGACGGAAAAGGCGCTGAATATTCCGGTGCGGCATGTGCTGGGGAACCATGACGTGGCAGGGCTCGAAACGGGGATGAGCTCGCACGATCCCCTCTACGGGAAGGCGCTGTTTGAGAAGACTTTCAACACGCCGACGTACTACTCATTCGTACACAAGGGCGTGAGTTTTATCGTCCTCGATTCGATTCTGATCAGGGGACGCGACTGGTACCCGGCGATCGACCGCGACCAGGTTGGATGGCTGGAGCGGCAGCTTGAAAACAACGCAGGGTTGCCGTCGATTCTGATCAGCCATGTTCCGCTGGCGACAAGTATCGGGAGCTACGCGCCGGGGTCGAATGACTCGAAGTACGATCCGGTCCTGAACAGCGAGCAGGTGATTCCATTGCTCGAGAAGTACGGTGTGATGGCGGTGTTGCAGGGGCATACGCACATCGTGGAGGATGTGCGGCATCACGGAGTCCGGTATCTGACTGGAGGGGCGGTGTGCGGCGCCTGGTGGCAGGGACCGCAGTTCGGGGATCGCGAGGGCGTGACGTTTGTGACCGTGGACAACGGGAGCGTCACGATGAAGTATGTGCCGACGGGCTTTGTGAATGTGGGGTAGAACTGCGAGCCCCAGAGGGCAGCGAACTGCGAGCAAAAATCGAGTGAACAGCGAGCAAAAAGCTATTAGCGAAATGCGATTAGAGGCGAAAGGAGTAGCTTAGCAAGAAGCTCTTAGCGGAAGGGTTTCAGCGAAAACGCTCCTGGAGAAAAGTCCGCGCAATTCGCTCGCGGTTGGCTTTCCTTACGGTCGCTGATTTTCACAAGTACAAAGCGGATTGAGTCAGCCCCGTCTTTCGCTCGACACCTTTTCCCTGAAAGTCTTTTCGCTAAACGCTCATCGTCTCTCGCTGTGGTTTCAGCGCGCTACGGATTTTTTGGCTGGAGCGGCCTTGGCCGGGGCGGCTTTCGCTGCGGAGATCGCCTTGACCCGCGCGTTGAGGCGGCTTTTGTAGCGGGATGCGGTGTTGGCGTGGATGACGCCCTTCTGTACGCTCTTGTCGAGGGCTGAGACGGTTGCGCGGAACTGCTCGGCGGCAGCGCTGGAGTCGCCCGTCTGGAGAGCTTCGCGAAGGGCGCGGAGGCTGGAGCGGAAAGCGGTGCGGTTGGAGCGGTTCACCGCGGTTCGTTTGGTGGTCTGACGGGCTCGTTTGAGCGAAGAAACATGGTTCGCCATGAGTGGATCGGATCTCGCTTTCAGAAATGAATGCGGGCAGAGGAGACAGACGCCGCGCATCCGCCGCAAACACCAAGTATACGGCAGGCAACAGGCAATAGGGAACAGGGGTCAGGAAAAGTGGATCAAACTTCGTGGTTGTCGAAGAGGAGAATGTCGAGGGCGGCGAGGGATTGCGCGTGGGCGCCAGCTGCCTGGCCTTCGGGGCTGGCGAAGGCGGACTGCATCGCCTGCATCGAGTCGAAGTGCAGCGTTGCGACGAGATGATAAGCGGAGGGGCCGAACGGCGTTGCGACGGGACCGTGGCTGACTTCGTACTTGCGCAGGCCGGGTATTTTCTTCGCGAGCGGGATGTGGATTGCGGCGTAGTCCTTGTCGAAGGCCGCGGTGTCTTTCGGGGTTCTGTAGAGCACGATCATTTGCGCCATACAATCTCTCCTGTTGTTACGCTGGCTGCGATCATACGCGGATCAGAGGCGTCGGGTGCTTATCAGCGCTCAACATTAGTTTGGGAAGAAGACGGTGATGGTGCCGTCGTCGGCATTGGCGGTGATGATGTCGCCGCGGGAATCGCTGGTGAGGCGGGCTATGGCGACGGAACCCCATCCACCGGCGATGGGGATGGAGGATGCGGTGAAGCGTCCGCTGGGGCTGCGTTCGTAGAGCATGAGGGTTTTGCTTTCGGCGCAGGCGACAGCGATGGCGTGATGGCAGTTGCCGTTGAGGTCGCCGGCGGCGACGCTGTTGGGGCCGCGGCAGTTTTCGAGAGACAAAGGTGAACCGGGCATGGGGTGGAAGGCGCCTCGCCGATCGCCGCTGAGAATAGTGACGGCGTTCTCCGCGGGGCTGACGATGTCGCGCTGGTAGGGAATCACGATGAGGTCAGGGTTGCCGTCGCCGTTGAGATCGTCGATGGCGACCTGCCAGGGCTTTGCGCCGGCGGGAAAGGGCGAGCCAGGTGGGTTGTGGAATCCGCCCTTGCCGTCGCCGAGAAGGATAGAGACGGTGTCGTCGTCGAGATTAGTGGTGGCGATGTCGGGATGGCCGTCGTGGTTGAGGTCGGCGGTGCGGAGGCGTTCATAGGGGCGATGGCCAGTGGGGAAAAAGGCGCCGGGCGTGAGGAGGCGGCCTGTGCCGTCGCCGAGGAGGAGTTCGATCTGGTTCGATCCCCAACTGTCGGTGACGACGTCGGGTTTGCCGTCGGAGTTAAAGTCGGCGGCGACTACGCCGTGAGGGTGGGGATTGGAGTGCACGTCGACGGGTGAGCCGGGCGCAAGACGGAAGCCGCCTCGGCCGTCGCCGAGGAAAACGCGCAGGTAGGGCGACTGATGGTTGGCGATGACGAGGTCTGGGTTTCCGTCGTTGTTCATGTCAGCGATGGCGATGTCGTTGGGGAGATGGCCTGCAGGGAAGGGTGAGCCGGGCGCGGGATGAAAGCCGCCGCGACCGTCACCGAGGAGCACGGCGATGGAGCCGTTATCCACGGTGTCGGAGCCGGCGTTGGCGACGACGAGGTCGGGGTGGTGGTCGTGATTGACGTCGGCGACAGCGATCCAGCGCGGGCTGGGCCCGGTGGGGATGGTTATCTGGCGGAAGCGTGGCGTTTGCGCGTTGGGCGTGGCACAGAGGGAAGTGAGGACGATGAGAAGGGCGGAACGCATGTGGGCACCCTGGAGACGCACAAGGAGGGTAGCGGATGGGCGGCGGATGCGCCAATTGCGGAGTGCAGGTTTTTACAATCCGCGGCTTGCCGGGATCGATGACAATTGGGAGCCATTGGAGGGGGTGCGAGATGGCGAATGATCGTTTATCGGGCGGAACGGCAAAACGAATTCATTGGGTTCAGATACTGATTGGCGGGTTTTTGGCCGAGGCGTTGCTGATTCTTATCGTGATTCCGATCAGCATGAAGTTCGGGCAGACCCCGTTGCTGTATGTGGCGCCGGTGGGATCGCTGGTGACGTGTTTCCTTTTCGGGTGGTGGGTTGGTGGCCGGATCGAGTCGCGGGTTGTCCTCCACGGGGTTTTGGTGGGAGTGGTTGCAATGCTGATCTATATCGGGCTGACGCGAGCGCGGCCGGAGCCGTTGGCGTATGTGATGGCTCATGTGTTGAAACTGGTGGGCGGCGGGGCTGGAGCGTGGGCCGCAGCCCGGCGAAGGGCTCGCTTAGCGTGAGGTAGTCAGCGTGTCGTCGAGGAAGCGCCGAAGTGTGGCGGTAAGGCCGGTGGGGGCGGTTACAGGGAGCGCCCTCAGGTCGAAGTATTGTTTCGGATAGGGGGCGGCTTCGAAAAGGGCGCGGGTGCGGGGCGTTTCACCGTGGACGTCGAGGAAGAGGAGCGCGGTGTGGGCGCGGGCGAGGTCCGGGGCGGGATCGAGACGCGCGTTTTGTAACAGCCACAGTGGCAAAATGCGGGTCCGGGCATCGGATTCGAAGATCTGCCGGGCAGGAAGGTTAGGGTCTTCCAGGATGGCTCCGGCGGGGGCGAACTGCGCGCCGAGATGGGCGGCGAGGGTGGCTCCGACGCCGTCGCCGAAGACGATCAGGTTGCGCGCGGGGATATGGCGGGTGTCCGTGAGGTATGTCCAGGCGGCGATAGCGTCTTCGGTCGCGAGGCGTTCGGTGGGATGAGAGCCGGCAGAGCGGCCGAAGCCGCGATAGTCGAAGGCGAAAACGTTGATGCCCACGGAATGAAGGGTGGCGAGGGCGGGGACGCAATCGGAGAGAGAGCCGCTGGCGTCGTGGAGATAAAGGATCGTGGCGGTTACGTATTTCGCCTGAGCGTCAGCCGGAATCCACCAGCCGTCGAGTTGGGGAAGTCCGGCATCAGTGACGTTGAAGTGAACTTCCTGGAACGGCAGGCCGGCGGAGCCTGGGGTTGCGGAGATGGACCGCGAGGGATGGAAGAGCATCTGCCACTGGCCTTGGTAGAAGAGGAGGCACAGGGCGGCGTATCCGCAGAGGGCGGCGGCCAGGAGGGTAAGGGCGAGAGCTGTGAAGAGCCAGCGAGGGCTGACATCGATTGAATTTGCGGAAGTGGGTGGCGCTGGTTTGGGCATTCGCTGGCTTGGTGGACTGCGCGAACCATCCTCCGCTCAGGATAACCAGCGCTGAGGGTAACCAGCTGACTTCTAGCCGAAAGCGAGCTCGTCGGAGGATTCGAGGGGGGTTCCGCATAGGCGGCAGACGACAGCGGAGCAGTCGCCGCAGACGAGCGGGTCTTCTACGGAGCGAGCGCAGACCGGACACCAGAGGCTGATGGGTTGCGGGTTGGACGCAGCCTGAGACGGAGGCGGTGCGGGCTGGGACATCTCTGGAAATGAGCGTAGCACCTTTTAGGGCAGGTTAGGGCAGGGGCGGCGAGCGTGGATTCTCTCTGGATTGACAGTGCAGATACGTACCAAGCTTTGTACCCGCCGCGAAAAAAGGGTGCCAAGTTAATTGAAGGAGGCTGTTTACTAGCAATTAAAGGGTTGGAAGTGTGCCGGTGGTTTAACGGCTACGAGCCATTGACCGGGAAGGAAGGAGAACTATGGCGACAGCAGGCCTGAATCGGATGATGCTTTGGGGCGACCTGGAGGGCCGCGATCTGGAGGGACGCTGGCTGCTGGGAAGGCTGGCGCGTCCGCTGGGACGAACGGCATGGTTCGAGGCGATGGGCGCGGATGGAATGCCGCTGATGCTGAGCATCACGGAAGCCCTGAACGACGAGGACCAACTGTTGGCGCGGCTGCAGGAGGCGGCCGAAATCCATCACCCGCATGTGGTGGCGATCCGCGAGGCGGCAATCTCACATCTGGACGATACGCCTGTGGTCGTTGCGGCGATGGAGATCACAGAGGAGAACCTGGCGGATGTACTTCGCGAGCGAACGCTGAGCGCGCCCGAGGGTCGGCAGGTTCTGGACGCGACGCTGGCGGCACTGACGGTGATCCACGCGCAGGGGCTGGTGCACCAGCACATGGAAGCGGCGAGCATCCTGGCGATGGGGGAGACGATCAAGCTGCGCAGCGACTGCCTGCAAATCGGCGGATCGAAGTTTGGCACGTCCGCGGCGGATGATGTGCGGAGCGCGGCACGGATGGTCACACAGGCCGTGACGGGCTTTTCCCCGAAGGGAGAAAACGATCCGGTGCTGCAGCTGCTTCCTGAGCCGATGGCGCGGGCGGTAAGGCGGGCGCTGACCGGGAATTCGAGCGCGACGGAGGTGGCGGCGCTGGCGGGAACGCGTCTGGAGCTGTTGCGGGATATTGCGAGGGATCTGACCCGCATCGAGCCGCTGTCGAAAAGGGTATTAAAGGCGGCCACGGCTTCCGATGTGGCGGCGGTGCGGGAGAAGAATCAAGCCGAGCAGCCGGTGGAGCGGGAATCAACCCGGCCGAAACGAGCCGGGAGGAAATCACTGTCCAGGGAGACGGCGGCACCGCGAATGCTGGCGATGAAGCCGTCGGATGTTCAGGAGCAGGCGGCGCTGTTCGCGGAACTCTCTGTATTGCCCGATGAGCGACAGCGGAACGATTTGGCGTGGGCGATGAAGGGTGAAGCGGCGGCCGAGGCGCAGTGGGGCAGCGCGCCGTATTTAATTGCCGCCGTAATCGCGGTTTTGCTGGTGACGGTGTTAACGGTGTACGGCATGATGCATCTGGAGTCGCCGGGAAAGCGATCGGCCGCGCCTCCTGCGCGTTCGCCTGCGGTAGTGGTGGCGCAGCCCACGGCGTCTTTGGTCAGAAGTGCCGCAGTGAATGCGGTGGCGAGTGCGAAGGGTGAAGAGTGGCGAGTGGTCGCCTACACCTTCGAATTTGAAGCGGAAGCAGAGCGGACGGCGAAGGAGGTTGCGAGGCGTTATCCGGAGCTGGATCCACGGGTATTCGCGCTGAAGGGGGCGGCTCCGTGGATGGTGACGCTGGGGGGAACGATGAGCCGGGCCGAGGCGCTGGTCTTGCGCGAAAAGGCGGTGTCTCTGGGGTTGCCGGATGACACGTACGCGCAGAAGTTCCGCTGACCATTGTGTCTACGACTTTTTTTCTATTGTGCCGATTGGCGCAATCAAAGTAGGATTGCCGAAAATGTTCCCCGGATGACGGCACAGCGAGCCGATCCCGTTACAGGCACGGGCGAGCATTGATCTCTGATTCTGCGGGATCAGCGGAGAATTGCGTGGACGGCAGGACCTCGGTACTGATTATCGACGACGATCCGACGCATCTGCGGATCTACGGCTGGATCATAGACGCAGCGGGCTATGAGGCATTGCCAGCGCTGGTAACGGCAGACCGGATCGATTATCCCCAGGGACAAGTCAATATAGTGGTGATGGATTATCGCCTGACTGGACAGCTGACGGCGGTTGAGGCCGCGATCGCGACGAAGGGACGATATCCGGCTGCGCCGATCGTTGTGCTGTCGGATGTATACGATTTGCCCGCAGATATTGAACCCTATGCGCAGGCATTTGTGAGGAAGGGGGAGCCGGCGAAGTTGGTGGCCACCCTCGAGCGACTGTCGAAAAATACGGCCATTCATCCGGACAGCGCCGCGTAGAACTTCTTACACCGCCGTTTAATCGGGAGACAACCTGAGGAGGAGGTGGCCGCATCGCAACCTCGGCGCCCGGCGCATGGCCGCGATCTGGCGAGCGCAGGCAAAGGTACGGGGGAGTACACACTGTCGTCACGGCTCAGCAGTGTGACGAAATTTTGCGAGACGATCGAATAGGGGAGCGGGCGCGGACGAGATGGGGGGGACAGAGCAGGTGCGGAGGCGATGGGACCGGTGGTGGTCCCGACCGCAGGGGCTTCGAAGCCTGCTTCTGGCTGGGCTTGTGGCGACCTCTGGCGCTATGCCGCAGGAGGCCGGAGCGCAGAAGCCTTCGCGCGACGATGTCCAGGCGGCCTATCTCTACAATTTCGGAAAATTTGTGCGCTGGCCGGAAAACGCCGGGCATGGCCCGATCGAGGTATGTGTAGCCGGAGACGATTCGTTTGGGCAGGTGATGGG
Organism: uncultured Acidobacterium sp.; assembly: GCA_964610635.1. Taxonomy (GTDB): domain Bacteria; phylum Acidobacteriota; class Terriglobia; order Terriglobales; family Acidobacteriaceae; genus Palsa-343. The sequence goes on along the minus strand of CAZSWI010000013.1, from coordinate 3,274 downwards.
ACGGCTGGTGGCGGGGGAGCAGATCAACGGGCGCAGGTTCGAAGTACGGAATCTGGACCGTCCTGAAGGAGCCGGAGCGTGCGCCATTGTGTTCGTCGATACTGCCGAGCCGGTTCGTGAGGACGCTTTTCTTGCGGCGGCGGCGGGCAAGCCGATCCTGACGGTGGGAGACGCGCCGGATTTTCTGGCGCGGGGCGGAATGATCCAGTTCCTGCTGGTGGAGGATCATGTCCGCTTCTCGGTAAACCTGGCGGCGGCGAGCCGCTGCGGGGTGGGGCTGAGCTCGGAGCTGCTGAAAGTCGCCGTGGCGGTTACCGGTAAGCCGGAAACGGGAGGAGCGAAATGAAGCCTGGCGCCTCCTCGATTTCTGCAAAGCTGATGTTGATGAATGTGGTGGTGAGCGCCACGGTGCTGGCGCTGGCGGTGCTGGCTTTCTTCTTCTACGACCTGATTTCGTTCCGGCAAAACCTGATCCGGAACCTGGAGACTGCGGCGCAGATTGTGGGGACCAACAGCGTGTCAGCGCTGCTGTTCGACGATCAGCAAAGCGCGGCCACGACGCTGCAGGCTCTGCGCAATTCGCCGGACGTGGTGGCTGCCGCGCTGGTGGCAAACGATGGCTCGACTTTTGCGGAATATCAACGGTCGGAAAACGGGCCGTCGGTGCGGACACGGGCGCTGGAGGCGGGGAAGAACGACGAAGACTGGGTAACCGGGACGCACGTGCTGCTGGGACACCGGATTATCTTCCAGGGCAAGCCTGCAGGGACGGTGTATATTGCCGCCGAACTGACCGAGACCTGGCGAAGAGCCCGCCAGTATTTGTTGATCGCGTGCGGGGTTCTGCTGATCTGCATGGCGGCCGGATTGCTCATCAGCTCAACGGCGCGAAGGCTGGTGGCGCGTCCGATGGTAGATCTGGCGGAAACGGCGCGGCGTGTATCGCGGGAGCGGGACTACTCGGTGCGCGCGGCCCCCCATCGGGACAAGGACGAGATCGCAGTGCTGGTCGAGGCCTTTAACGAGATGCTGGTGCAGATCCAGAACCGGGATATCGCGCTGAACCGGGCGCGCGATCAGCTGGAGTTGCGGGTGCAGGAGCGCACGGCAGCGCTGCGTGCCGCGAATCGGGAACTGGAGGCGTTCTCCTATACGGTTGCGCATGACTTGCGTGGACCGCTCGATGCGGTGCAGGGGATGGTCTACATCATCGAGAGCCTCGACAAGGAGAAGCGTGAAGGCGAGCGCGCGGAGATTCTGGAGCAGATGCGGCAGACGACGCGGAACATGGCGGTGTTAATCGACGATCTGCTGAACCTTTCAAGGGCGAGCACGGCTGCGCTCAGGAAGGAGCCGGTAAACCTGAGCGACATAGTGTGGCAGATCGCGGAGGATTTGAAGCGCTCGGATCCGGACAGGCGCGTGGAGTTCAAAATTGCGCATCTTCCGGTGGTGGAGGCGGATGGCGGGCTGATCCGCGTGGCCCTCGACAACCTGATCCGCAACGCGTGGAAGTACACCTCACGGCATGAGGAGGCATGCATTGAGTTCGGAGCCATGCGAGTGCGGGACGAGACCGTGTATTACCTGAAGGACGACGGCGCGGGATTCGACCCGAGGCTGAACGACCGGCTGTTTCAGCCCTTTCATAGGCTGCATAGCCGGAGCGAATTTCCCGGCACGGGGATCGGATTGGCGACGGTGGCACGCATCCTGGCGCGACACGGCGGGCGGATCTGGGCCGAAGGCGCGGTGGAGAAGGGCGCGACGTTCTGGTTCACGCTAAAGAGCGAGGCATCAGCGGTCGCATGAAGCGGGCAGCGCGGCAGCGCCAGGGAGTTTGCCTGGCATGCCGGGAGCAAACCCTGAGCATTCTCTAATCTTCCGGTCTTTGTTTGGGCATCCACTCGCTCTTCGAACGCGTGCGATGGGTCGTGAACCGGATAACAAGCCGAAAATCGAGACGACCGCCGTACCACCGCAGCCGGCGATGGGCCGCGGGGGGGATGGCGCGGTTCGCGTACTCGCGAACGGAGCGTTGGTGGCCGGGGAGCCGCCAGCAATGGGTTCCGCAACAGCGGAGACCGGGGCGCTGGTGGTGCGCAGCGAGGAAATCGAAGAGCGGGCGCCGGATGATCTGGATACGCGCCTGGACCGTCTGCCGATGCGGCTGGATGGGATGGTTAAGGTCCACTCCTTTCGGGTGCAGGATCTGCTCTCGATGGAGAAGGGAACGATTGTGGAGACGGTGCATGAGCATACCCAGGATGTACCGGTGCTCTGCGGAGGCGCGCTACTGGCGTGGGCCGAGTTCGAGGTGCTGGATATGAGACTCGCGGTGCGGCTTACGCGCCTCGCATAACCCGGCCAGCCCCCGCGAAGTTGGGAGTGACGGATGGGAGGATCGAGAAACACGATGGGGATGGTATTGAATCCGGTCTTTGAGGGAAGCACGCCCTTGCCGCGCTACAGCTGGACGATGCGGATGGGGTTGTGGCTGCGCCGGCTGATGAGTCTGCCTACCGCCGGCGAGATGCCGATCCGTCTGGAGGGCAGACTGAGCCTCGGACCGAAGAAATCGCTGGTGCTGGTGAACTGCCGCGGCAAGAGTGTGCTGCTGGCGCTGGGAACGGAAAGCATCACGCCGATTATGGAAGTACCGGCGCATCGGCGGCGGAGAAGGGACTCCGCGCAGTGAACGCGCTGCTGGTGGCCGCCGTGAAGGCCGGCAACGACCTGCCGGGGCTCGACTTGTCCGGGCATTTCGGCAACAACAACTCGATCCCCTGGACGATTGTATTCACGCTGACGCTGCTGACGCTGTTGCCCGCGATCCTGCTGGCGATGACGCCGATGGTGCGGCTGCTGGTGGTGTTTCATTTTCTCCGCCAGGCGCTGGGAACGCAAACCGCTCCGTCGAACCAGGTCCTGATGGGACTGGGCCTGATGATGACATGGTTTCTGATGCAGCCGGTGCTCGTCCAGGTCGATCGGGAGGCGGTCGAGCCCTTTCGGGCCGGTCAGCTGTCGGGGTGGGATGCGATCGACCGGGGATCGGAGCCGGTGAAGGCCTACCTGTTGCGCTACGCGCGGGAAAAAGACCTGGCGTTGTTCGTCTCGGCGTCGATGACTGCGCGGCCCGCGAAGCCAGATGACCTGCCGATGCGGGTGGTGGTACCGGCCTACATTCTGAGCGAGCTGAAGGCGGGATTCGAGATCGGCGCGGTGCTGTTTCTGCCCTTCCTGCTGGTGGACATGGTGGTGGCTTCGATTA
>CAZSWI010000012.1:0-30411 GCA_964610635.1 uncultured Acidobacterium sp. | reverse complement strand
TCTTCCGCGGCCAGGAAGCCTTTCTCGACCGCCTCGAAGCCCACCTCCAGGCCTTTCTGCGTGGTTGATCGTCCTGCGTGACAAAATCTGGTTGCGCCCGTTTTTGACGCAAGCAGGTTGCGACACCGAACCATCCGCCCCACTCCCTGCCAGTCAGAAAACCAACCCCCGCCTGAATCCCCGCTACACCGTCCCGAATCCATCCATCGAGGATCGACCATGGGCCGCCGCTTCGCCGAACTAGCCTTCACCCCCACCGTGAAAGACCAGCAGACCCGCCATGGCAGCCGTTCCCAGTACCACCGCGTCGAGACCTCCGGCAATCCCGGCGCCGCCCTCGGTCCCCACGAGCAATCCTTCATCCTTCAACGAGATGGCTTCTATATGGCCTCCGTCAGCGAATCCGGCTGGCCCTACGTTCAATTTCGCGGCGGCCCAAAGGGCTTCCTCCACGTAATCGACGACCGCACCATCGCCTTCGCCGACCTGCGCGGCAACATGCAGTACATCAGCACCGGCAACCTGCTTCGCAACGATCGCGTGGCCCTCTTTCTCATGGATTACCCGGCCCAAACCCGCCTCAAGATTCTCGGCCACGCGGAAATCCTCGAAGACACTCCACAAGCCGAGGATTGGCTCGATCGCCTCCGCGTTCCCGGCGAGAAATCCCCTGCCGAACGTGCAGTCCTCATCCATATCGAGGCGTTTGACTGGAATTGCCCGCAGCACATCACGCCCCGCTACACTCAGGAAGAAATAACCAGGATGCTCGAGCCCATGCGCCAACGCCTTGACGCCCTCGAACAGGAAAACCGCCGCCTCCGTGAGCAGCTAGCAGCTAACAGCTAACACCGGCAGTCCCGCATCTTCGCCTTACCAGCTTCCAGAAAATTATTGTCGCGCTGATCGGAGTGCATCAGGCGACAGCCGGCTATCCGGACCGCCCCTTGAAGTATCTCTCCCGCAAGATCCTGACATGATGCGCCACATGGCCGGGGATAATGAACGCCAGCGCGCGAACGGTGAAAGGATTGCCGCTGGCTATCCCGGCGCGCATCCAGCCCTCATCCGGGAGATTTTGAAAAAACGAGAGGGTCGCAAGACGGACGCGTCTGAATTCTTCGACGTGCGCTGCCCAGGGGATCGCGTCAGCCTGCGCGCCGGCGGCTGCGATATCAGGATCGTAACTGGGTAGAGGAGCGTCGAAGCTTCGGGCAAACCAGAGAGCTCGGAAGCCAAAAGCGCGTTCGGTGTCGGTAACGTGATTCAGGAGTTGGCGGATGCTCCATTTTCCCGGTGCGTATCGTTCGAGAGATTCTTCTTCCGATACCGCCGAGAGTGCGGGCAGGAATTCATCCAGCTGATTCTCGATAATGTGGAGCGGATTGTCGCCGACGACCTGGTCGATGTAGGTGAAATAGTACGAAGTGGCTTCGTTGGGCTGCGGGCGGCCGTTCATGGCGGTGATTGTAACGTTTGCCTGAGCTATTCGTCCCTGGGCTTGCGTGCCCTATTTCTGCCCCGCAGTCCGGAAAACGTCGTTGACCACCCACTCATTCGTGCGCGGAGCGCCCGCTAATCCGCTGCCCCGTAGTTGGGCGCGGCCGAATAGTCATGAAGGCTTTGCCGTGCGACGGGTCCGCCCGGACGGCCAGCCTCCAGAAAAATATCGAACAGCATCGCAAACAATCCCTGCCGCCCCGCCAACCGATCCCGCCGCTCCCTCAAAAATCCAAACCGAAACGGCGACCATCCCTCCGCCTCAGCCAAAACCTCCGCCGAGAAAAACGCATGCGATTCCGCCACCGCCATCAGGATCAGCGACCGCCAGCTCATACGCAGCAATCCCTTCAGAGTCTTGCCGCCATTCGGCATACGCTCCATCCGTGCACTCACCTGCTCGCTCAGATTCAGCAGCTGCCTCACCAAATCATCCAGCCGCTCGCCCCGCGCCGCCGCGCCTGAAAACAATGTCACAGACCCACGCTGCAAATCCTCCCGGATGTCCTGCACATCGTCACCCAGCTGCAAGAGCACGCCCCAATCGAACGCGAACCCGCTCTCCTCGTCACTCAGCCGCGGCTGCGCCAGACAAGCATCCGCCAGCACCGAACTCCCGCCCTTCGCGCAACTCACCCGCAGCAGTTCGTCCACCGAGCACGCGCTCCGAACCTGCGCCAGGCTCTCCTCCTGCGCCCGATGAATCGCCAGCAGGCAGTCGAATACCTGCGGATAAACCGCTCTCGGATACTGCTCCTCAATCAGCTTCACCAGCGCCCAAACCGCCGCCTCCCGGTCGTCCCCCGCCGCCGCCGAATCTCCGCGCAATCTCTCGCGAAACCGCCGGCTGAACCTCAGCTTCGCCTCCCGGGTCACGCCATCGCGATCCAGATAATTGTCACTATATGGATACAGCAGGCTATAACCCAGAATCGCCGGCGTCAGCTTCACACTCTCTCCCAGCAGAGGCTGCAATCCACACGCCGTCCACGCATTCCGGCTCGCCTGAATAATGTCCGCCTTGCTCAGCGTCGGATCGAACTGCCGCGCCCACCGACCCAGCTGCGTCCCCACCGGCAAAAAATCGTCCGTCAGCAACTCAATCGCGTCGTCACCCAGATCCAGAGCCGTAGCCGAAAACCGCGCAAACGCCGCCACCACCCGGTCATAAATCTCCTCGCGCCCAGCCTTGCTTCGCGACTTGACATCACCTTGTGGAAAATCTCCGCGCATTGAAGGGGCACGGCTTTCAGCCGTGCCGTACCCACCGCAAGATGAACCCGGCTTTAGCCGCCGAGGGATGGTCTCACTTTCGTTCCGGGACCCCCTCCGCCAGCTCTTCATCCCACGAGCCCGTCGCGCCTCCCGCTCCACCGCGCGCAAACCCTCGTCGTACGCCTTCTCCCTCTCCCGCTGCTCTGTTAACGAATACCGCCGTCCCTCCGGCGCCGCGCGTCCCGCGCACGCATTCCAAACCTCAATCGTCCGCCCAACCTCCGCCTCCACCCAAGCCCAGTCATAAACGCGATCCATGTCCAATCGTACGAGAAGCACAACCGCACAGTTCCCCTATCGCTCCCAGCACCCCTCCTCACTGTGAAATCATCTTGACGAGGCATGCGACCCCGCACTCCCCTTCTGCTCACCTTCCTGGCCACTGTGCTCCGCGCCTTCGCCGCCGCGCAGACCATGCCCGCCATGCCAGGCATGTCCCAACCCACCACCCTCATCGACACCGTCCGCCAGCACACCTCCAGCGGTACCAGCATCGAGCCCGCCACTACCCCCGTCGAAATGTGGATGGCCATGCACGGTAACTGGATGCTGATGCTCCACGGCCTCGCCTCCGTCTCCGGAACCTTCCAGCACGCAGCCATCAACACCGGCCCATCCCCATCCGAGTGCGCCCTCTACGGAATCACCCCCTGCCTCGCCGCCGAAGACCGCGCCAAAAACGCGGCTTTCTCCACCAACTGGGTCATGCCCATGGCCATGCGTACATGGGGTCCGCAATCGGGCCTGCGCCAAACTCTGACCCTCCGCGCCATGCTCTCCCTCGAACCCGCCACCATCCGCAACGGCCGCTACCCCGAACTCTTCCAGCAGGGTGAAACGTACAACGGCGACCCCATCGTCGACGGCCAGCACCCCCACGACTTCGTCATGGAGCTCGCCGCCCTCTACGACCTCCAGCTCGGCAAGCAATCCCTCCTCAGCCTCTACGCCGCACCCGTAGGCGACCCCGCGATCGGGCCCACCGCCTATCCCCACCGCGCCAGCGCCGCTGAGGACCCGATCGCTGCTCTTGGCCATCATCAGGAAGACTCAACCCACATCGCCTTCAGCGTCGTCACCGGCGGCCTCACCTGGAAGTGGATCCGCTTCGAAGAATCCGGCTTCCACGGCGCTGAACCCGACGAACACCGCTGGCAATTCCAACCCTCGCCCAACGGCCTGGCCATCGACAGCTACTCCTCACGCGTGACCGTCTCCCCCGCAAAAGACTGGACCGGCCAATATTCGTGGGCCCACATCGCCCGCCCCGAACAGCTCTACCCAGGTGAGGATCAGCAACGCCAAACCGCCAGTGCCATGTACTCCCGCTCCTGGCAAAAAGACGGTATCGACGCCACCATAATCTGGGGCCGCACCCGCTCCCTCTCCGACAACACAAAAGAAAATTCGTACCTCGCCGAACTCCTCTGGCGCTTTGCCAACAAAAACCACCTCTGGACCCGCATCGAAAACGCAGGCCGCACCAGCGAACTCCTCTTACAACCAGGCTCCCCGCTCCCGCCGGCATTCGAAGAACAGCCCATAGGCCATGTCGCGGCCTGGTCCTTCGGATACGATCGCGACTACCAGGTCGCCCCCCACTTAGCCGCAGCCCCCGGCGCCCAGTTCACCACCTACCGCACACCCGAACAGTTAGTCTCGACCTACGGCTCCAATCCTGCCGGATTCGTATTTTTCGTGCGCTTCCGCGTCACCTCAAAGTAACGGGCGCGGCATCTGCTATATTTTCAGACCTCAACCGCCCGCAACGTCATCCAACGGTTGTCATTACATAACACGCCACCATGCCCATCATCCGAACTTGCTCCTCATGCGGGAAGCCGAATCGCATCCCCGCCAAACATCTCGCCGACAGCGGCAAATGCGGCGCCTGCAAAAATCCGCTTCCTCCCATCGCCGACCCCCTCGCCGTTTCCCCCGACGAGTTCGACGAAATCCTCCGCGACAGCAAAGTTCCCGTCCTCGTCGATTTCTGGGCAGCCTGGTGCGGACCCTGCCGCATGGCCGCGCCCCACGTCGCGCAAGTCGCACGCGACCTCGCCGGCCAGGCCGTCGTCCTCAAAGTCGATACCGAACAGTTTCCCCAACTAGCCGCACGCTACAACGTCCAGGGAATCCCCAACTTTGCCGTCTTCACCAACGGCCAGCTCCAGTTCCAGCAGGCAGGCCTCGTAGACGCCAATACCATGAAATCCTGGCTGGGCCGCGCTGCCTGAACCGCTGCTCCAGGCCCGCCCCCGTCGAACGAAACGCTGCGTATAATCCCCCCACGGGAGCAGCCCAGCCAATGTGCTTTTCAGCCACAGCCAACTTCGTCGGCAGCGGAGTCCTCGGGGCACTCGGCGTCGTCACCCTCACCAAAGTCAAACACCGGCGTGAACTGCTCTTCGCATCGCTCCCTGCCCTCTTCGCCATCCATCAATTCATCGAAGGATTCGTCTGGCTCGGCCTCGACGGCAGGCTCTCTCCCGCTGTCACCCACGATATGGGCGCCGCCTACATGCTCTATGCCCAGGCACTTCTCCCTTTCCTCTTACCCCTCGCCGTGCTGCTCTTCGAGCCAAACGGCAAGAGTCGCACCCGCATGGTGCCATTCCTCATCATTGGAGGAGCAACCGGCCTCTACATCCTCTGGGCGCTCACCGCCTATCCAACCCAGATCTTCATCCGCCAGAACAGTATCGTCTATACCAATCGGGGGACCAGCCATCTCGTCATCGCCATCCTCTACATCGTCGCAACCTGCGGCTCGCTGTTCTTTTCAAAGGTCCGCGCGATGGTCATCTTCGGCTTCGCCAATCTCGCGATCCTCCTCGTCGTCGACGCCGTCAAGCAATACGCATTCACCTCAGTCTGGTGCGCCTATGCCGCGCTCGCCAGCATCATCGTCCTCATCTACTTCTGGAAAAGCGCTGCACAACGTCCACTCCACTACGCCCTCGCCGGATGAGTCTGTCTCGGGGCCGGTGGCCCATGCAAACCCGCTTTTGGCCTTGAGAGTGGGCACGACCCCGCACCGGCATTGGTTGCAATCCCACGCAGCCGTTCGCCAAACTTAGTCTCGGATGTGCGAAATGAAAACCCGCACATCCTTCGCCAAAGTTTGGCTCGCGCGTGCCAAAAAGCACGCGCCCCCACTTTTATAGGCGGCCCCAGGACGCCCGCGGCTGACACCGGCAAACCCAGGCTCCGGCGTTCCTCTGCCCTGCCGTGACTGCAGGCCGGGTTACACCGTTGATCCCTTCATTTCTGCGTAAGACTGACGGCCGGAACATTCTGATCGCGCACCAGCTGATTGAATTGCTCAATCCCGGTCGTCTCCACCTGGTGCAAATGGTCTAACTGTACCTGGAGTTGCGCCGAGAGATCGTCATACACCTGATACGACTGAGCGGTCGGCGCAATATCCGTATCCTCGACCACGTTTTCGACCGACGCGAGTTTGTTATTCAGCTTGATGGGGAAGTTCAGCGCGTCCTCGTCCGCCTTCAGCTTCGTCTGATAAATACTCTCTTCGATCGCGGTCAGCTCATCGGTCAGCTGTTTCGCGCTCGCTTTCACCGGATCGTTCGAGCTGGTCAGATACGGCTTCAGTTGCTCCGTCGCCGCGCGAATCCTCACCACACTGCTGTTCGCTTCCGATACCCGATCGCGAATCTTCAGCGCGAGCTCCAGCTGCTTGTCAAAGTCCTCCGGCGTCGTCGGAGTGCGCGGATCCTTCGCCAGTGTAAAGTTCGCCGACTCCGTTTTGCCATTGACCACCAGCTCGGCCTTGTACTCTCCCGGCGCTGCCAGCGGCCCGCGCAGCGAACCATCCCACATCAGCAATCCCGGAAATCCCGTGGCGTCGTCGTAGCGCAGATTCCAGACATAGCGATTCAGTCCGGCCGCGGCGGGCGCGAGCTGCGAACGTTGCCGCTCCTCATCCTCTGGATCCGGCTTTTCCTGCTCGGGCTTCGGCTTGCTTGAAACCTCCCGCACCAACTTGCCTGAAGCGGTCAGGATCCGCAGTTTCACCTCTCCTTCTGGCTTCGTCTTCAGGTAGTAGTAAAGGGTCGCGCCGCTGGCGGGGTTCTCCCCCGCGCCAGGATTGCGCCGGCCTCCGAACCCCCCTCCCGGAATGCGAATCGCCTGCTTCACCGGGAACAACACCACATCCGCACCACGCTGGAACTTCGCCGGGTCGAGCGCCCGCACCAGCGGCATGTCGTCGAGCACATAGAAGCTGCGCCCCTGGGTCGCCAGCACCATTGCGTCCTGCTGCTTTTGAAACGCAATATCCGTCACCGGCACCGCGGGCAGATTCAGCTGGAAAGGCAGCCACGCCCCGCCGTCATCGTACGAAATATAAAGATGCGACTCCGTCCCCGCGAACAGCAGTCCCTTCTGATTCGGATCGGGACGAATGGCGCGCGTGAAATCGTCATCGGGAATACCTTTCACGATCTTCGTCCAGCTTTTGCCGTAATCGGTTGTCTTGTAAAGGAACGGATGAAAATCGTCCGAAAGGTACATTGTCGCCGCCACATAGGCCGTGCCCGCATCGAACGGCGAAGCCGCAATGCAGTTGATGCGAATCCACTCCGGCATATCTTTCGGCGTTACGTTCTGCCAGCTCTTCCCATCGTCCCGCGTCACGTGGATCAGCCCATCGTCCGAGCCCACCCAGATCACACCCGCCGTCACCGGTGACTCATCGATCGTGAAGATCGTGTCGTAATATTCCACCGCCGTGTTGTCTTTGGTGATCGGGCCGCCCGACGGTCCCTGCTTCGATTTGTCATTGCGGGTCAGGTCCGGACTCATCGCCGTCCAGTGCTGCCCCTCATCCGTCGTCGCCAGCAGAACATTCGCTCCCGCATACAAACGGTGTGGGTCATGCGGCGAAAACAACAGAGGAAAGCTCCACTGGAACCGGTACTTCATCGCCTCTACGCCCGCCCCCATCGGATTATCGGGCCACGCATTGATGTCCCGCTCGAGGCCGGTCTTCGTGTCGAACCGCGTCAGCAGTCCGTCGTACGAACCCGCATAAACAAAATTCGAGTTCAGCGGATCGGCCACCACCCACCCGCTCTCGCCTCCGCCCACGTCGTGCCAGTCGCTCGTCGTGATCGCTCCCGAGTTGCTGCGGCTCACAATCGCCACCGTCGAGTTGTCCTGTTGCGCACCGTAAATGTGAAAAGGAAAATCGTTGTCCACCGACACCCGATAGAACTGCGCCGTCGGCTGATTATCCTCCGTGCTCCAGCTCTTTCCCCCGTCAAAACTAATCTGCGCCCCGCCGTCGCTCGACTCAATGAAGCGGTTAGGATCCTCCGGTGCAATCCACATGTCGTGATTGTCACCGTGTTGGTTACGAATCGTGTTGAACGTTTTCCCCCCATCCGTCGACCGGAACAACGCCGTGTTCACCGCATACACAGTGTTCTCGTCCTTCGGATCTGCAAAGATCTGCGAGTAATACCAGGCCCGCTGCTTGATCGAGTTATCCCCGTTCTGCTTCGACCACGTCTTCCCGCCATCGTCGGACCGGAAAATCCCGCCCTCCTGCGCCTCAATCAGTGCCCACACCCGCTCCGGATTCGCCGGCGACACCGTCACCCCAATTCGTCCCAGCACGCCTTTGGGCAGGCCTGGATTGTGCGTCAGCTCCGTCCACGTATCGCCGCTGTCGGTCGACTTCCAGATCCCCCCATCCGGCCCCCCGCTCTCAAAAGTCCACGGCTTGCGCACCACCTGCCAGAAGCTCGCATACAGCACCCGCGGATTCGAAGCGTCCATGGCCAGATCGATCGCACCAGCTTTGTCGCTCCTGAACAGCACCTTCTGCCACGTCTTGCCCCCGTCCTTCGACCGGAAGATCCCGCGCTCCGCATTCGGCCCCGCCATGTGCCCCAGCGCCGCAACATACACGAGGTTCGGATCCTTTGGATCGATGCGAATTTGCCCGATCTGCTCCGTGTCCTCGAGGCCGGCATGCGTCCACGTCTTCCCCGCATCGACGGATTTGTACACGCCATCGCCATGCGAAGCATTGCCGCGAATCGCGCTTTCGCCCGTCCCCACATAAATTACGTTGTGATCTGAATCCGCGACCGCAATCGAACCAATCGATCCGAAGTTAATCTGCCCATCCGTGACCGGCGTCCACACATGCCCGCCATCCGTCGTCTTGAAGACGCCGCCTCCCGTCCCGCCGAAGTAATAGACCAGCGGCTCGCCCGGCACGCCCACCACCGCATCCACGCGCCCGCCCCTGAACGGCCCAATCTGGCGCAGTTTCAGCGCCTCGAAGCCGCCCGCGGGACCTGCATCCTTCGCAGCACCCGCAGCCGGAACCGCACCCGCAGCGGGAGCGGGGGCCGGACCCGGTTTCTGAGCCGCCGCCGAAAACCCGAAACCAGCCGCGAGCACTGCGAGTCCAAAAACGTAACCGACAGAACCAAACAACGAATCAGCAATAGTCCGGGATAGGCGCACGAGAGACTCTCCTTTTCAGAATCGTTGGCGACGGGAAAGACCCGCAAAGGCGGACAGCACCTTGCCGCCCAACTGCGAGTCGCACAACGCGGCGAAGCGTTTTGAATATCGTCGTCGAATGTTCGCACTTGGCGCGACAACAGTTATATACGCAGGAGGTTCGTTGGCAACGCGGAAATTATCGTCGCCATCCTGTTGCAAACGAAAAGTGAAGAAGGCGGCTCGGTCTGCAAATGCATCCGGTTTTGTGTGAGCCGAAGCTCGTGACCTGGGATTTGCAGCGCTCTCGTCCTGACAGGCCCTGTTTTCCAGGCCTCAGAGCCGGGGCTGTTCCGCACGACACGTTTAGAGAGAACCATTTGGCCATCTCGCCGTCGCCTGCAGACCAGTGCCTCCGTCACGACCACCGAGGGTGGCGGCCCATGGGCTTCGCTTTTGGCTACACCGCCCAGGCGACGCGACCCATCTTGTCCAAAACGGACAAAACGGCAAAACCTGATTCGGCTCTAATCAATTTAATTTTCATTCATTTTTTGTGGGAATTAGAAATCTGCGCGAGATGCCTGGCGGAGAGAGAGGGATTCGAACCCTCGATAGAGCTTTTCAACCCTATAACGGTTTAGCAAACCGCCGCCTTCAGCCACTCGGCCATCTCTCCGGCTCGGTTGTCGCCAGTATATAGGAGGCGGCCCCTCGGCAGCGCGCGGAAATCGCCGTCCCATGCCCGCCCTGGCAATTCCGGTACCTTCCGGCAAGCGCGAAAGCCTCCCTGCGCATCCCATTTCACATGGATGTTGTCACACAGACCAGGGAGAGAAATCCATGACAGTTCACAACGAAAGAGGGTCGCAGGATGAGTTCGTAGTGGGATATTTTTCCGACGGCTCCGATGCCTATCGGGCCATCGGTGAACTAATAGACGAGGGCTTCTCCGCCTCGGAGATTGGCGCCGCGTTCCGCACCCCGCGTGGGGCTGCAAGCAGCGCTGAGAATGCCACTGTGGGAGAAATCAGGGGGATACGCGAACTGACCGAAAAGAATCCAGCCGTTTCCGGCACAGTCGGCGGTCCGGCCTCAGGCGATCAGGCGGTGACCCCGGCGGGTCTCGCGCCCGGTTCGGGCAATGCCTTTCCAGGTGCGCCCTCGACTCCCGGCCCGATCCCCGGCGCGGAGATTCCGCAAACCCTGCCCCACGATCTGCCCGAAACCCTCCCTCACGATCTGCCTGCCACCCGGCGCCAGTCTGAAGGCCGGGTTGCAGGCTTTCGCACCGCGGACAATAGCTGGGTCGACCACCTGAAGCGAACTTACGGCGCCAGCAACACCACGGAGACCGCCAGGAATCGCAATTCCGTCCATGCTTCGGACCAGGAGTTCGGAACCGGAGAGGGCACCCTGGGGCTCACCCCCGAATACGAATATTCCGAGGCGAATTTCGAGGGATCGTTTGTGGGCATGGGACTCGCCTCCGAGCACGCGCGCAGCCTGAGCGGCGAACTGAGCCGCGGTGGCGCGGTCGTTTCGATCGGCGCCGGGGAACGCGCCTCGCTGGCCGAGGCCATTATGGAGCGCAATCACGGACGGGTTCGCTTCGAGAATGCCGCCGTGTTTGCACGCGCGGACGATCGCGAGAGTTCCGTGCGGATCTACGGATCGATGCGTGACTACTACCGCTCCGACGAAGACCAGCGCCGCAAAGCCTCTTAGACCCCGCCCTCGCATAGCTCGCAGCAGAACGCCACCGATGCGGTGGCGTTTTTGCTTTTCATGGGCAAGGAAGCAGAGTAAATTCGGAATCTCAACTTCTGCCGCGTGAGGATTCCGCATCGCTCGATACGCACAACCTGCCCGTGGAATGCGCCTGCTGCCTCTCATGGCCGCGACGTTTTTCATGGTCTCCGGCGGTCCCTACGGCATCGAGGACATCCTCGACGCCGGGTACCTGAAGGCTTTGATCATTCTCCTTGCCCTGCCGTGTCTCTGGAGCCTGCCAACGGCGCTGATGATCGGCGAATTGGCCAGCGCCTTGCCCGAAGAGGGCGGTTTCTACGTCTGGGTGCGGCGCGCCCTCGGGCCTTTCTGGGGATACCAGGAGGCGTGGCTTTCGCTTGCCGCCAGCATCTTCGACATGGCCATCTACCCTACCCTGTTCGTGCTCTACCTCGGCAGACTTTTTCCCGCGTGGACCGCGGGTTGGCATGGAACAGCGTGGGAACTGGCGGTGATCGCCCTCTGCTGCATATGGAACCTGGCCGGAGCTCCCGCTGTCGGCGAAGGATCGGTTGGCCTCTTCATCCTGCTGCTCTCCCCCTTCGTCGTCCTGGTCGGCGCCGCGTCCTGGCATGGAGCGCATCTGCCCTCGCATCTTTCATGGGCGCGCTCTGGCGAAGAGGGCAGTCTGAGCACCGCGATCCTCGTCGCGATGTGGAACTACATGGGCTGGGACAACGCCTCGACGGTGGCGCGTGAAGTGGACCAGCCGCGACGCAATTATCCTCGCGCGATGCTGTGGAGCGCCTTGCTCGTGACCCTAAGCTATGTGATCCCGCTGGCCGCGATGGCCTGGGCTGGAGTTTCTGTTGGATCGTTGAGCACCGGCTCCTGGGCCGATGTTGCACGGACCCTTGTAGGGCCATGGTTAGGCGCGGCGATTGTCATCGGCGGCACTCTGACCTCCCTTGGCATGTTCAACGCCCTCACCATGTCCTACGCGCGGCTGCCCATGGTGCTGGCCGAAGACCGCATGCTGCCCGCGATGCTGGCCCGCAGAAACCGCCGCGGCGTGCCGTGGGTCGCGGTGCTGGCCTGCGCCGCTGCATGGGCGCTCGCGCTGCCGTTCAGCTTCGAGCGCCTCATCTCGCTTGACCTCATACTCTACGGCGCGAGTCTGATTCTTGAATTTGTGGCGCTGATCGTACTGCGGCTGCGCGAACCGAAACTCGAGCGGCCCTTCCGGGCAGGCAGCTTCGCGATGGCATGCGTCGTTGGCGCGATTCCGGCTCTGCTGATCGTCTACGCCGCGTTTGTCTCGCGGCACCAGCACATGGCCCACCTGCCGGCGCTGCTGCTCGGCGCTTTGATCGCCGCCTGTGGGCCGTTGCTCTACCTTTGGTCGAAAACCATGAGCCAACGTACAAGCGCTGTCAGCGATTGACCGCGTACCTACTTCTTTGCTCCCACCTCGACGGGCTTCTTTCCGCGCGCCTCGTCGAAATTCCGCGCCGCATACATTACGCGATCCCGGGCGTGAGAGGCGTCCTGCCAACCCCTGATCTCCACGCGCTTGCCTTCAAGGTCCTTGTAAATCGAGAAGAAATGCGTGATTTCTTTCAGCATGTGCGGGTAAATCTCGGAGTAATTCCACACATCCCTGTAGCGTGGATTATTCCTGCCCACGGCAAGAACCTTCTCATCGAGAACGCCCTGATCGGTCATCTCCAGCAATCCGATGGGGCGCACCTGCATCACGCAAGCTGGAAAGCTGGGTGCATCCACCAGAACCAGCACGTCCAGCGGATCGCCGTCGTCGCTCAGTGTCGATGGCACGAAACCGTAATCCCCCGGATAGTGCACAGGCGAATAAAGATTCCGGTCCAGGCGAAAGACGTGCAGCTCCTTGTCGTATTCATATTTGTTGATGCCCTCCGCCGGAATCTCGATCACGACGTTGAACACCTCAGGCGCTTTGTCGCCCACGGGGAGTTCCAGATAATTCGTCATAGCTGGTACCAGTATCTCTTATTCTCTGCCTGAACCGGCCGAGCAGCAGGAGAGGACGCGACGCGCCTGGATTTATAATCGGCCACAATGAAGGCTCATGTCTATGTGACGTTGAAGAAAACCGTTCTCGATCCGCAGGGCCAGGCCATCCACAATGCGCTGCGCAAGATGCGCTATGCGGGCGTCTCCGAAGTGCGCCAGGGCAAGCACTTCGAGCTGACCCTGGAGGACGGGATCCCCGAAGCCGCCGCCCGCGCCGAAGTGGAGCGCATCGCCCGCGAAGTGCTCACCAATCCCGTTATTGAGGAATTCTCTTTCCGCATGGAGTAATCCCGTCCTGGCGCAACGAGGCTTGCCTCTTCACTTCCGCAATCCTCTGCAACTTTCGTCGTCTGCTCCTTACCTGAACCGCTGGGGTACGCTAAGAGATTATGTGCGGCATTGTCGGATACGTTGGCAACAGCAGGGAAGTGGTCCCCATCATCATTGAGGGGCTGCGCAGGCTCGAGTATCGCGGCTACGACTCGGCCGGCATCGCCGTGGGCGGCAACGGCGACGGGCTCCAGCTCCGCCGCGCGCCCGGCAAGCTGCGCCATCTTGAGGAAGTGCTCCGCGAACAGCCTGTCCACGGAACCTTCGGCATCGGCCACACCCGCTGGGCCACGCACGGGCGTCCGACCGAGGAAAACGCACACCCTCATCGCGATTGCACCGGACGCCTCGTGGTCGTCCACAACGGCATCGTCGAAAACTATCTCGCCCTCAAGCAGGAGCTAATCGGCCAGGGACACAAATTCGTCACAGAGACGGATACAGAAATCATCGCCCATCTCATCGAGCAGGAGCTTTCCTCTGCCGGAAAGAACGGCAACGCCATCCATCTCGAGGATGCCGTGCGCCGCGCCGTCCGCCGGCTCACCGGCGCCTTTGCCATCAGCGTCCTCTCCGCCGACGAGCCGAACAAGATCGTAGCCGCCCGCAACGGGCCGCCGGTCATCATCGGTGTCGGCGATGGCGAGTATTTTGTCGCGTCCGATGTTCCCGGAATTCTCCATCACACGCGCGACCTCTACTTCCTCGCCGATGGCGACATGGCGGTGCTCACCCGGGCTGGAGTCAAGCTCACCGACTTCGACGGCAATCCCGTCGTGCGGCCCTTGCAGCGCATCCTCTGGGATCCCATCCAGGCGGAAAAGGGCGGCTACAAGCACTTCATGCTCAAGGAAATCTTTGAGCAGGCCCGCGCCGTTCGCGACACCACCCTGGGCCGCATCTCCCTCGACACCGGCAAAGTCTTCCTCGCCGAAATGAAGATTCCCGACGAAACCTTCCGCAAGGTGCGCAACATTCACATCGCTGCCTGCGGAACCAGCTGGCACGCTGCAACCGCCGGCAAATTTATGATCGAACGGCTGGCGCGCCTTCCTGTTGAGGTCGATTACGCCAGCGAATTCCGCTACCGTGATCCAATCGTCGACGCGAACACCGTGGGCCTGCTCATCACCCAATCGGGCGAAACCGCCGACACGCTCGCCGCGCAACGCGAAATGATCCAGAAGGGCGCTCCCACGATAGCCGTGTGCAACGTGGTCGGCGCCATGATCACGCGCGAGGCCCACGGCACCATTTACACCCACGCCGGGCCGGAGATCGGCGTCGCCTCCACCAAAGCCTTTACCGCCCAGCTGGTCGCGCTGTTCCTCTTTGCGGTGCATCTGGCGCAGGTGCGCGGCACCATCGTCGAAGAGGAGAGCCGCATGCTTCTCGACGCCCTCAACCTCCTCCCCGGCAAGATCGAGGAGATCCTCCGCACCTGCGACGACGAGTGCGAGCCTCTCGCCCGCCTCTACTCTAACGCGCGCGACTTTCTCTTCCTCGGCCGCGGCATCCACTATCCCATCGCCCTCGAAGGCGCATTGAAGCTCAAGGAAATCTCCTACATTCACGCCGAAGGCTATCCGGCCGGCGAAATGAAGCACGGCCCCAACGCCCTCATCGACGAAACGCTCCCCGTCGTAGTCCTCGCCACGAAGGACGAAACCAACCGCGACTCGGTCCTGCGCTACGAAAAGACCCTGTCCAATATTCAGGAGGTCACGGCCAGATCCGGAAAGGTGATCGCCGTCGCGACGCGCGGCGATGACCACATCGGCCAGCTCGTCGATCATGTCCTCTTTGTTCCGGCTGCCCCGGAGTTGCTGCTGCCCATTCTCGACGTGATCCCGCTGCAACTGCTGGCGTATCACATCGCGGTGCGCCGCGGCTGCGACGTCGATCAGCCGCGCAACCTGGCCAAATCGGTCACCGTCGAATAGCCGCCCGTTACTCCACGCCGTCTGCCTGAAGTGACAATTGTTGTAGATATTTCTCTCCGATGCGGAAATAACTCTCCTCATTCCGGCGCGGGCCGCAGCCTGCCCGAACGCGCGACTTGTGTATGGTGGCCTTGCGTAACCGCGAACTCCGTCGCCTGCAGATTGGCGATGCATCCTGCCGTGTCGATGCCGTTCATTGATAGGTTATTTCCGTGGAGGCGATCGACCACCCGGAGTTCACGGAGCAGGGGCGGCACAATCAGCGCATTCGACGAATGCTTCGTCGATGTTGGCTTCCGCAAGAACGCAGCTACTGAAACCTGGACCCTTTGCAGTGGTTTGCCGGAAGTCGACTTTCTCGAAAAAACCACAATCGGGAATATAATGGCTGGCCAATGGACGCGAACTCAGAGAACGTTACAGTCCTGCTCCAGCGTGTTGAGGCCGGAGACAATGAAGCCGCTAATCAGCTTGTTCCGCTGGTGTACCGCGAACTTCGCCAAATGGCCGGGTCTTACCTGAGACACGAACGTCCTAACCACACTCTTCAGCCGACTGCACTCGTCAACGAAGCTTATCTAAAGTTGGTCGATCAGAAGAGCTTTCCATGGAAGAATCGCAGTCATTTCTTCGGAGTCGCTGCACAGGTAATGCGCCACATTCTGGTCGATTACGCCCGAAGCTATCGGGCGGAAAAACGCGGAGGTGGCGCGGGAAACCTGTCTCTCGACGAAGCTATGATTGCTTCACCTGAAAATGCCCGTGACGTCCTGCTGCTCGATGAAACTCTGAGCCGCCTGTCGGAAGTCGATCCGCAGCTGGTGAGTGTTGTGGAAATGCGTGTATTTGGGGGGCTGAGTATCCAGGAAACTGCGGTCGCGCTCGGCATCTCGCCGGCGACTGTGAAACGTAACTGGAATATGGCAAAAGCCTGGCTAACTCAGGAGATGGGAAAAAAGAAGTGACCGCCACCTTCATTATTTGCTCTTGCGCTCGGTATCTGCTTGAGCCGCCTGTCTGGCGATCAGCGCAAAATCCGCAGCCTGAGCATCGCGCTGCAGGGCTTGTAAGTGAGCGTGTCCGGCCGCTGGTTCGCCATATTTCATCTCCAGTTCACCCAATGCAAGACGCGACTCAAACTGACACGAAAGACAATTCATCTTTGCTGATCTGGAGATCAGGACGCTTAAGCTCCTCCCCGCCGCCGCGGCTTTTCCCTGAGCGGCGCTCAGCTGCGCGTCGACGATCGCGGTCTTAAGGCGAATCACCGGGTCCTGAACCTCGATCTGACGGGTCCGGCGGACGACATCGGCTGCGTCTGCAACCTTTTTCTCACCCAGCAAAGCGGTGGTCAGGGCGGCATTGGCGTCGGCTTCAAGATCGGAAAGTTTTTCCTTCTGCGCCTCGGCGACCGCCTGTCGCAATTGGCTTTCGGCATCGACGAAGTGCTCCTGGGCCATCATCACTCCGGCCAGCGAAGCCTGGCACGTGGCGATCTGACTCTTTTCCGCGATCTCAGTTGCGATAGCCAGAGCCTCTTCTTCCATTTTGCGGGCGCCTGCAGTGTCGCCTTGCGCCAGAAGAACATCGCCGATGGAATGGGTCGCTATTCCCTCGTCGCGGCGGTCGCCCATTTGCTGGGCAAGAGTCAGGGCTTCATTAAACTTGTCCCGCGCGTCGGCTAACTTACCCTGGGACTCAAACATTTGTCCGAAATTCAGCAGTCCGTTTACGAGGAGCCGCTTGTTTCCGGTGTCGCGGGCGATGGCTACCTCTTCCTCAAACAACGGTCTCGCTTGAGCAAAATCCCCGCGGTTAGCAAGCAGGGGCGCAAGATTCGCCAGCACGTAAGCAATTCCACGTTTGTCGGCGAGTTCGCGTTTGATGGCGAGGGCCTGGCGGTATCCCCCCTCAGCACGATCGTGATCTCCCTGATCGTCCCATACGTTAGCCAAATTGATCATGGAATCGGCAATGAACTTTTGGTTACCGATGCGGCGGGCCGCAGCGAGCGCCTGCTCAAGCAAATCGCCGGCCTCCTTCAGATTGCCCTGGTTGTAGCTTACGGTGCTGAGCTGGATCAGCACGCGCACTCGGCCAAGTTCGTAGCCAGTTGCCTGGTAAATGCCTTCAGCATCGTGAAGAAGCGAAGTAGCCGGGCCATACGCGTCCGTGTCGATAAGCGCCGATCCCCGCTCCGTTTCCGCCTGCGCGATGAGGAATCGCGCTCCCAAAGACTGCGCTTTGTTGTACGCCTTGCCGGCAGCTTGTTCCGCCCTCTTGTAATCCGAACTCGCAGAGGCTGCATGTGCTTCAGCTAAGTCAATGCGCGGGTCCTCTCCGGTTGGTGCCGGCAATTTTCGCAGCTTCTCCGTGGTCAGAAGCGCCTCAGCGGCCGCACCCGAAGCGGTCTGGGCGCGGGCCAGGTTCAGGCCGTAGTCCACATTGTCCGGAAAGGATTGAAGCAAGTTACCGTAGATCTCCACTGCCTTATCCCATTGCCGGGCCGCTTCATAGTATTCACCCTCGATCAGGTTGCGTTCCTCGCTCGGCAGATTGCCCGAAAGCTCGAATGCCTGCCTGGCCTCCGCCGCGGCTTTCACGTCATATCCCAGACTTACCCAGGCTTCGCCCAGCGCTCGATGAATGAGAGGCTGCTTTGGATCCGCGGCGACGGCCTGCTCCAGCAGTTCCTTGGCGCTGATTGCATCAAACAACCGCATCCTTGATAACCCTTCCGAATAAAGTCGCGCCGTGGCCGGGCCAGCAATCATGGAGCTCGTTACCGCGGCCACCTCCGCTTTCGTAGCTTCGCTGACGCCGCATCTTTCCCGCAGTTCCTCGCCGGCCTTGTTCACCAGATCGAGCATCTGGCTCTCGGTTCCTGTCTCCGACAAGGCCGTCACCGTCTCTCCCTTGCTCGCGTCCTGGAGTTGCAGGTCGACACGTAGCGTGTCTCCCATGTGCAAATAGGAACCGGCGACCACCAGGTCACTTCCCAGGTTCTGATAGATCTTTGTCAGCGTCTCGCGAGCCAGGCTTTCACTATCCGCCATTCCAAGATCCAGCTTCATGCGCGCAACGTTATCTTCCGGAATGGTCCGCAACTTTTCCCCCGCCATCAGCTCTGTCGTCAGCATTTCCGACAGAGCCGTCGAAAGCCAGGCCTCCTCCGGCCTCCCGGATAGGTTCTTAAAGCCCAGGACTGCAATTGAGCGGCGGCCCTTTACCGGGGCCAGCCGGTAACTGTGGGCGCGTCTCTCTGATGTCACATACCAGGAGACGGCCGTCGCAAGCAGCAGCCCAAACATCAAAGCCGCTGTTGCCATCTCCTTGTGACGGCGAACAAACTTCCCGCTCCGGTACGCAACCGTGCTTGGACGGGCGTTCACCGGTTTGTGCTCCAGATGCCGCCGGATGTCTTCGGAGAAATCTGAAACCGAGGCGTATCTCCGTTGCGGTTCCTTTCGCAGCGAGGTCAGGACAATCGCATCCAGATCGCCCTGTAGTCGATCGTGTAGTTTCTTTGCATCCCCGTCTCGCGTGCGGCTCACGTCTTCCGGCGTCAGCGAAACGGTGGTTCCATCGGCACGCGCCCTTTCCGCGATCCTGGTAACCGCTCTGCTTGGCTTTTCCGGTTCCTCCTCGCATATGGCGTGTTCGATCCCAGGCAGACCGGAGCCTCGCACGGAATGGGGACGGCGGCCGGTCAATAACTCATAAAGCACGACTCCCAGCGAATAAACATCGGTCGCATTGGTGAGCGGCTCGCCTCGTACCTGCTCCGGGCTGGCATAGGCCAACGTCATCGGCCGAGCCTCGGTCTGTGTCAACACCACGGTCGCGAGCGCTTCCGGATTCAATAGCTTGGCGATTCCGAAGTCGAGCAGCTTCGGAGTTCCCTCCGAGGTGACAAGAATGTTTCCCGGCTTCAAATCGCGATGGATCACCAACCGCTGGTGAGCGTAGCTCACCGCTGAACACACCGGCAGAAATATTCGCAGCCGCTCCTCGGTCGTCAGTTCGTGGTGGTCGCAATAGATATCGATGGGAGTGCCCTCGACATAATCCATGACCAGATACGGCATCCCATCTCCGGTCGTGCCCCCATCGAGCAACTTCACGATGTTGGGATGATCGAGCGTTGCGAGTGTCTGGCGCTCGTTCCGAAAACGCCGCAGCACCTCTTCGCGGCCCAGACCCGGAGAAATCAACTTGATAGCGACAGACTTTCTATATTGGTCATCCGCGCGGATAGCCAGGTAGACGGTCGCCATTCCGCCGCTTCCCACTGGCTTCAGGATCTGATAGGGGCCAATACGCTGATTGAGGGCGGCCTCTTCGAAGGCCGCAAATTCATATTCGGACGGAAATCGGATTGGACCTTTGCCGGTAGCGTCTGCCACCTGATAAGCAGCGAGCAACGACTCGACCTCATCGCGAAGCGCCTCATCTCCACTGCATGCCTCAGCCAGAAAGGCGCCTCGTTCTCCAGGATCCTTCTCCAGAGCCGAGTCGAGGAGTTCTTTGAGCCGCTCCCACCTGCTCGCGTCCATCACGCCCCCAATGATGACTGCGCAAGGTCAGGTGATTGTACTCCCGGCAAAACAGCCTTACAAAAAGAAATCGGGGCAGCTCGCGCTGCCCCGTTGTCCACCGGTACAGGGTCACTTCCGGACTAACGACGGCCCCTTCCTGGCGTTCCCATCCCCGCGCCGCGATTGAACGCCATTGTGCTCTGGCCGCGATTCATCCCGCCGCGATTCAATGAGCTGCCGAATGCCGCGTTTGACTGACGGTTGACAGGAGCCGCTGGAGCGCTGGCCTGACCTCGGTTGAGGAAGCTGTGGTTGAAGGAGCCATTATTGGCGGACCGGCCGATGGAGGCCATGTTGCTGGCGGCCGGTTTCGTCTGCCCTGGCTTCATTTGCCCGGGGCTAAGCGTTTTGGTCGTTCCGGGTGTAGTCAGCTTCCCGGGATAAGACTTCGCCGTCGGCGTGGAGCTCTTCGGAGAATTCGTCTGCATTCCCGTCTTCGGTTGCGGATACGGGTTCGTGTAACGTCCTGGGTAGCCGGTGTTGATCCTGCCAGGTCCAGATCCGCCACGATTGTTGAGTCCCGGGTAGCCGGTGTTGATCCGGCCCGGTTCAGTGCGGCCACGATTGATCTGGGAGAATCGCCCGGGCTGACGACCGCCAGGATTGAAACGGCCACGGCCACGGCCAAACACTGTGCTAACGCGGCCCCGCCGGCCGGGATAGCCTGTCCTCATGGAGTGGTGATGATGATCGAACACCTGATGCGAATGCCAGTCGATCTGGCCTTCCCATTCCGTGTTGATCGCCAGCGCCGGACCGAACGAAATGAAAGCCGGGCTGGAGAAAACAACTCCGGGATCGTAGGCAGGCAGACACATATAGCCAAGCTGGGCGGGCAGGATCTGGATCGCTCCGCCAACGGCGATCACGCGCTGCTGGGCGGTCGTAACCAGATTCCCCTGGCCAAGCGCCATAGCGCGCAGGCGCTGAACCGATGCCATGACATCCGTGGATTGGGTGGCGTAAGCCTGTCCCACTGAGTTGGTCCAGTCCGGCTGCGCCGCCAGGGTAAACAACACTCGGGGATAATGCGCGACCACTTTCACGCTGTCGTCCCACGATTGCTGATCGATGGCAGCAGCGCCGCCTTCAGCGCTGATCGCCTGCGCGGCATCCTGAATCTGGTCGTCGAAAGTTGCGGCGACCAGCACCTGGGCCAGCAAAGGATCGGGGTAAAGCGCGATAGGGGCCAGGAGATTGTCCAGGTCGTCCGCGCTAAACGACGCGCTTTGGTCCTGGCCGGCGTTGGCATTCGTTGAGACGTCCTGAGCCGCGCTCGTCGAAACAAGGGCGGAACCGGTGAGGCAAAGAGCGAGCGAGAGCATGAGAACCTTGCTGATGACTGCTTTTCCGTTGACCATTCCCTGGTAGTTCATGTCTTTTCTCCGTTTTTAGATTTGGAGGATCATGTCGATCCGCACTCTGAAAAGCGGAGCAGCCTCGGGAAAAGGCTCACGACCGGGAAAAAAAATAACCTTTTCGCTTCTCGGCCTGACTCGCCGGCAAAAAAAGACCCGGTCAGAGGCCTGTCCCGTGCCTCGAAACGTCCGGAGATCGATCTTTTTCTTTGCCAGCAGTGGCAATGCCGAGGGGTCGAGGATGCGGTAAGCCAGCAGCTTGATGCGGCCGGTGAACAATGCCCGGACGATCGTATAGCCCCACACGAATCCTGCATATTTCCAGCCCAGCGGCGTCATGAACAGGCCATAGACCGCGACAAGCGTCGCAACCGTTCGTGTGCCGTGCGCCGATACTCGCAGAAACTGCGAAGAATCTGCTCGCCGGCGAAAAGGCGATTGCCGGCTATAGATGAAAGCACTGCAACGTCTAACGGGGATGTCGGAAAGGCTCGCGACTTCCTTTTCGACTTTTTCGGGGCCGCTGGCTTGCTGGCGGGGACCGTCGGATTACGGCAGGTAGATCAGCGCCTTCTCCCGCTGCTGCTCGAATGCATCCAGTGCCGCCCGCCATCCTTCCGCGATGCGCTGCGGATCATGACCGGCCCCCACAGCATCGAGAACCGAGCGATTCGCAAGCAGCGTGTTCATCTTCTCCAGGTCGAATTTCTCCGGATAAAGCCGATGCAGCGCCGATGCCATTTCCACCCCAAGCTCCGGCGCATCCAGAACATTGCGATCCATCACCAGAATGCGCACCCCGTGGCAGACCTCGCCCGCATACGGAAACGGCTTCTGCGGAGTGAAATCCAGCGGCACAAACCGTACCGCAGGCAACTGCCGCCGATTTAGAAACTGCGCCAGAGAGCGCGCATCGATCCACGGCGCTCCCAACAATTCAAACGGTGTGTCCGTCCCGCGCCCGACAGAAATATTGGTCGTCTCAATCAGACCGATTCCAGGGTAAAGCGTTGCCTCTTCCAGATCGCGCAGGTTGGGTGACGGATTCACCCATGCCAAAGCCGTGGAATCGTACCAGTCCCCCCGCTGCCAGCCCTGCATCGGCACGACGCTCAGAGAAGTTTGTAACTGCAACTGTTGCTTGTCGTAACGCGCCAGCTCTCCGAGAGTCATGCCGTGCCGCACCGGAATCGGTATCGAGTTGACATAGCTTTCCGTGCCCGCATCCGAAATCGGCCCTTGCACAAACGAGCCGTTGATCGGATCGGGCCGGTCCAGCACCACAATCTCCGTTCCCGTTTGCGCCGCCGCTTCCAGAAAATAACGAACCACGGCTTCATAGGTGTAGAAACGCACGCCCGCATCCTGCAGATCGATCGCCACCGCATCCAGCTTGCGCAGCGAATCCAATGTCGGCCGCCGATCCGCGTCCCTCGATCCATACAGGCTGATCACCGGCAGTCCCGTCGCCGTGTCGTTCGAACTCGGCACGCTCGGCTGGTCGTAAGAGCCAGCGAGCCCATGCTCCGGACTGAAAAGCGCGTCCAGCGTGAGCCCAGGCACAGCCTGCCGCCCATCATGGAAGAGCACATCGATGGTGCGACGGCCCTCGCTATCGACTCCCGTCTGATTTGTCAGCAGGCCCAGCCGCAGTTTGCCGCTATGGCGCCGAGCCATCTCCGCAAACTCCTCGAACCGATCGCCCTCCAGCACGTCGATGCCGGTCTTCACCTCGCCATTGCGCACTGGCCAGCGGCGCATTCCGCTCAGCGATTCGTTGTAGCCCGTCATGTGCGCCGCCAGCGCTCCGTCATCCCCGTGAATGCCCAGCGCGATCGCAGCCGCATCGGCGATCTTCCCGCGCAGCGACGTGATGCTCTTCGGCCCATTCGGATGAACCGAGTTTGCCAGCACAATCACGTATGTGTCGCTCGCCGGGTCCATCCACAACGACGTCCCTGTAAAACCTGTGTGTCCGAACGAACCCACCGGAAACAGCGTCCCGCGATTGCTGGAGTAAGGCGAGTCGATGTCCCAACCGAATCCGCGCAGCGCCGTGCCTGTCGCCGGTTGCTCAGGCGCAATCATCTTTTCGAGCACAATGCGCGACAAAGGAAACTTGCTCGACCGGCCCCTAAGCCGATCCAGCAAACTCTGCGCGTACACCGAAACATCGTCGCCGGTGCTGAACAACCCCGCGTGTCCTGCCACTCCGCCCATGCGCCGCGACGTGGGATCGTGCACCACCCCGCGCAACATCGCGTCGCCGGGATACGTCTTCGATCCCGCCACTCCGGAAGGGATGGGGTCGTGCTCGTATTCCGTCGGTGCGATGCGCGGAAGCCAGGACTCAGGCGGCAGGAACCTTGTGTGCATCAGTCCCAGCGGTTCCACGATGAAGCGCCGCGTGTACTCATCCAGCGTCAGCCCGGAAAGCTTCTCCACCAGTGCGCCGAGCACAATGAAGTTGATGTCGCTGTACAGGAATTGCTCGCCTGGCGGACGAATCGGTGCAATGGCAAACGCGCGCCGGAATCCTTCCTCCTTTCCTGTCCACGCCTCCTCGAGCTGCAGATCCGGCGGTAATCCCGAGTAGTGCGTCAGCAGATGCCGAATCGTGATGTCCTGCTTCCCGTTGGCTCCGAAATCCGGCAGATACTTTGCGACCGAGTCATTGAGCCCGATCTTTCCCTGTTCGTAAAGCTGCATCGCCGCCACGCCTGTCGTCAGCGGCTTCGTCAGCGAAGCCATGTCGAAAACGGTGTCGAGCGTCATCGGCTCCTGCATCGGTTCGAGCGAACGCATTCCATACGCCTGCCGGAAGACCACCCTCCCGCCATGCCCAACAATCACCACCGCTCCAGGAAGCTGATGCTCATCCACGGCATGGTTCACGATCCCGTCAATCGCAGAAAAGTCGCTCTGGGCGCGGCCCGGGACTGCGCTGAGGACCGTGCTCACGACCAGCGCTGCCAGCGGCCCGGCCACGCGAACCAACCGCCGCATCTTCACAGAGCCTCCGCGCGCATCGCAGGATCGGGAAACAGCAGGCTCGCAGCGTAGCCCACAACACACGTCACCAGCGATCCAATGAGCACCCACCACGTCCACGCGATCTTCGGAAGAATCAAATCATGTCCTCCAAGGTTGAACGACAGCGCGTGAGGCTGGACCCACAGCAGCAGATTGATCGCAACCCCGGCTGCCATTCCAAACATCGTCCCGCGTTCGCCCGCCCGACGGCTCAGCGTGCCCAGCAGAAAGACTCCGAGCATCGCACCCCACAACACAGAAGCAATCGACAACCCTATCTCTACAACGTGCCCGCCGCTCCGCGAGAACATCGCCAGCGCGAACAGCACAGCCGCCCAAACAACGGTCATCAGCCGCGACAGCCGCATGCGCACCTGCTCAGAAATATCCGGATACCGCGGTAGGTAAAAATCGACCACCGAGGTCGAAGCCAGCGAATTGAGAGCCGCGCTCAGGTTCGACATCGCCGCGGCCAGAATCGCCGCCACCATCAGGCCCGCAATCCCGGCCGGCATCTCCCCCACAATAAAAGCCGGGAAAATGCGATCCGCCCCCGGCGCCGGCGCACTCCCCAAATTCCTGTAATAGAGGAAGAGTCCGGCGCCAATCAGCAGAAACAGCGTGAACTGAAAGAAAACCACCACGCCGCTCGCCAGCAGCGCCAATCGTGAGTCGCGCAGATTTTTCGCCGCCAGCAGACGCTGCACCATAAGCTGATCGGTCCCGTGACTCGCCATGGTAAGAAAGCATCCTCCCAGAACGCCAGCCTGAAATGTATACGTCTCTGTTACAGACCAGGAAAAATGCAGCACCGTAAGCTTGTGCGCTGCAGAAGCACCCGCGATCAGCCCGCTCCATCCGCCGGGAATTTTGTGGCAAACCGTGGCAAGCGCGACCAGCGAGCCGCCTGCATAAAGAAACATCTGTACCACGTCGGTCCAGATCACGGCCGCCATCCCGCCCTCAAACGTGTAAAGCAGCGTCAGCGCGCAAAGAACTGCAATCGAAGCCACGTCCCCCGTTCCGATCGCAAGACCAACAACAATGGCCACCGCAAATACGCGCACGCCCTCAGCCGCGGCTCGCATCACCAGAAACAGCGCCGCTGTGAAGCGATGCAGCCGCGGCCCGAAGCGCTGGCCGATGATCTGGTACGCGGTTACCAACTCGCCCCGAAAATAACGTGGCAGAAAGATAATGCAGATTACGATGCGCCCCAGCAGGTAGCCCATGGCGAGCTGAAGAAATCCAAAATCGCCTGTGAATGCCAGC
The DNA here is from genome assembly GCA_964610635.1 of uncultured Acidobacterium sp. Classification (GTDB taxonomy): domain Bacteria; phylum Acidobacteriota; class Terriglobia; order Terriglobales; family Acidobacteriaceae; genus Palsa-343. The sequence continues at coordinate 4,836 of CAZSWI010000012.1, read as the reverse complement.
CCCGGCACGCTGATGATGGTCAGCGTGCTGGTCTCCGCAGCCACAATCGAAAGCGCGATCGCCCACCACGGCAGATTGCGATCGGCCAGAAAATAAGAACGCAGCGAGCCCTCGCCCGACCGTCGAAAGCGAAGTCCAAACAACGTAATCCCGGCCAGATAAACCGCCACCAGCACCAGATCGATAACACGAAGATGCATCGGATGTGCGAGCGGCCCTGACATGAGGGATCAGTGTGCCGGAGCGGCCGGCGGAATGCCAAGCTCTTCCGGCGCAGGCAGGTTGTGATGCTGGCTCCATTGCTCGCGCGCCGCATCGATGCTCTCGCCGCGCCGCACCCACAGCTGGACCGCGGCATCGTATCGCGCGGTAACGACGTTCAGCCAGAAGGGACGATTCTCCATCAGCCACACATCGCTGAAGCGCGACCGCAGATAGCTATAGCCGTCGCCCACGTCCTGGCAACGGCCGTTCACCCCCGAAAGCTTTCTCAGATCCCGCGAAATATGGTCGGCGATCTCCGGAGTTTTCTGCCCGTCATATAAGCGGCCGTAACTCTCCGCAACTTCATCCGCGGTCTGAAACTTGAACGCCAGAAAATCGATGCGCCTCGCGCCCAGATCCATCGCCTCCAGGGCCCCCGTCTCACGCAGTGGCCCCGCGGCGCGAGCTTGTGCGATCAAAGTCAGAGCGCGTTCGGCATCCAGTCGCACCTCCGCGCTCACCGGGCGAATCTTCGCCGCAATCTGCTGGCCTTCGGTGCTCCACGGGTCAACCCAGAAATCCGCATCGCGCGCATCGCCCAGTCCCGCCTTCGCGAGCGCCTGATGCGCGGCCATCAGCGCCTGCTGCGCGTCGTTGATAGCGCCAGTTGCATCCCCGTGAAAGATAGCGCCGTAGTCCTGCTGGAATTGTGCGATGTCGCTCGAACCCGGCTGCCATGCTGCGGCGGCTCCAAACAGAACCGCATACCAGTCCTCCAGAAAGAGCCCTTCACCATCGTCATCCCAGACCGTGTTCAGCATCCCTGTGCTTCCGGCGGACTGCCCATCCGCAACGAATCCCTGAATATTGCGCAGCGCCATATCGAAGTCCGGCCATACGCGGTTCCAGTTGTTCACTCCCGGCGCGACCCACGTTTCCATACCGGCCTTCGTATAAGGATCGAGCCATCGCTGAAAACCCTGCGGCTCGGGATCGTACTCCCACGCGACCGCGATCATGTCGTGCGGCAGACGCGGCACCAGAGTCGGGCTGTTCATCGCCACATCCCCCCAGAACAGCAGCCGCCGATCGAGCGGCCGAAGCGCCTCGTGAATCTGCGAAAGAAAATCGATATAAACCGCGCCCAGTCCTCGCTGTTTCACATCGTCCGCAGTCTGCCCCTGGCCCAGCTCGGTCGTCTCGTCGGCGCCAATATGTAGAAATGGCCCCGGGTAGATTCCCGCCAGCTCATCGAACCACTCTGTGATCAGATGCATCGATCCTGCTTGTCCCGGCGCCAGCACCGCACCATTCGGAGTCTCCCCCAGCTGCGCGTACTGCTGCCACGTCAGAACCTTATGCAGATGCCCGAAGGCCTCCTGTTCCGGCACGATCGTCACATGAAAATGCTGCGCATACACCACCAGCGCCTTCGCATCCTCTGCGGAAATGGACCCTCCCGGCAGCGCTGGCAGCGCAGCAGACGCGTATTGCATCGTGTTCTCGAAATACGGCGAGTAGACGTTTAATTTGTACGCGGCAAACGCACAAATCTGTTTCTTCTGAAATTCCAGCGTCGGCAGCGGTCCGCGCGATAAGTCGTCGTGCACGCCACGCCAGCGCATCGCCGGCCAGTCACGAATCGCCGCCCCCTGAACCGTCGGACTGCCCGCGCCGGTCCGAACCAGCTGCTTCAGCGTTTGCGTTCCATAAAACACTCCGGCCGCGGTGTGCCCGATGACGAAGACATCCCGCTTTTCCGCCACCAGCACATAGCCTTCCGGCCGCATGGCAATCTCGAAAGTCATGCCTTCACGCTTCAGCACCTGCCGAGCAGGAGGGGTTTCGTCCCGCAGCAGGTAAACGCGCACCGCCGTCGCGGTCTCCCTTAGCCGGACCCCGCGCGCCTTCCACTCCTCCTTCAAATCCTCCGCGGCAAACCGGTCCTCCGCATCGCCTCCCGGGACAAGTACGTGCACTCCCGAAACCAGAGAAAGATTCTCTCGCGCGCTGAACTCGCGGGGCTGCGGAATCAGAGGCGGCCGCGACCCTCCTGCGGCCGCATGCGCCAGGGGCAGCCCCAGCCATACACAAGAAAGGAACGGCAACCAAATCCAATCGCGCGCTGACTTTCTCACTTGCTACCGTCCCCCGGAACCCTGAACGTTGTAGAGCTGGAATTCGCGAATCGCCGCGCCATCGGTGCTCGACAAAATGTTGAGACGGGCGCGGCTCCCCGTCACTGTGGGGAAGATGTCGATCTTCTCATGGCCGATGGCGTGCGCGGTGGCCACCGACTTCCAGGCGCTTCCAGTCCACACATCGATGGAATACTTCTCGATGCGCTGTCCGTCGTTAAGCCACTCCATCGTCACCGCCCGATTGAACGTGACCGGCTTGTTGAAGCGGACCTCCAGCACAGAATGGTGAGAACCGGCGGGCGCCGACCAGAAGGTATCCGGATCGCCATCGAGCGCAGCGGAAACGTCAGCGGCAGCAGGCTCATGCTCTAAAGACAGGTTGTGCGCATACCGTTCCCGCAAAGCATTGCCGAACTCCTCAAGCCGAGCAACGTCGCTCTCCGGCAACAAGCCGCGGCGATCGGGAGCCACCCCGAGCATCAGTTGCGCGCCGTGGCCCACAGTTTCGTCCCATGTCGTCAGCAACTCATCGACGCTCTTGAGGGACGCTTCGTCGTTCGGATGCCAGAACCAGTGACCCGCCCGCAATGGCGTGTCTGCCTCCACCGGGCGCCAGCGTAAATAACCATGGCGATCGATGACGTTCCACGTTTCGTATGGAACGCGCCCCTCCTCGTTACCCACCCAGCGCGCGTCCCCGTATTCGAAAAGTCCGGTATCGGCAAAGACCAGTGTGTTCGGCTGATAGGTGCGCAGCGTCTCGATGATCTTTGGAAAGTTGTAAACGTGTCCCGCGCTCCCGGCCCCATCCAGCCAAAATTCCACCAGGTCGCCGTAGTTCTGCACCAATTCTTCAAGCTCAGAGTTGTAATACCGGTCGTAGTCGGCCGCATCCCTGTATCGCGGCTCGTGCCTATCCCACGGCGACAGATAAATCCCAAACTTCAGCCCGTACTTCCGCGCAGCCCGCGCCACTTCGGCCACCACATCGCCTTTTCCGTTCTCCCATGGGCTGGCCTTAACGCTGTAATCGGTCTGCGCCGTCGGCCAAAGGCAAAATCCATCATGATGCTTCGCGACGAGGACCACGTACTTGGCGCCCGCCGCGCGAATCGCCCGCATCCACTGCTCCGGATCGAACTGCGCGGGATTGAACACCGCCGGATCGGCCGTCCCGTCGCCCCATTCGCGGTCTAGAAACGTATTGGTCGAAAAGTGAATGAGCACGCCGAACTCAAGATCCTGCCATTCCACCTGCTGCGGCGTAGGTTTGATGTCGACGAAATTCTGCCCACGAGACGACGCCGCGGAGCAGACCGCCGTCACGCCGAGAAGCATGATGCGAAAGCCCAGTCTCACCCAATCTCCCCATATGAAGTTTTCATCCGTGATCCTCAAAGCGCAGCCGGTGCAGCTTGACCCCCTTGGCGTGCAGCCCACAAAGCTCCCGCGGCAGGATCGGCAGGAGCATCCTTGACCGCGATCCCAGGATACCGCTTGTGCAATTCCGCGATCAGCGCATTTCTCACCGGAGCCGCGCGCTCTAAAATGCTGCCGGCGATCGCCACAGCAGGCACTTCGAACGCCGAGCCAGCCCCCGTTTCGAGACTGCGGATGCGCTCGATGACCAGGCTGGCCAGTGCAGCCAAATCCGCTCCACCCTGCGCGACAACCTCCTGAGCAACCGCGTCGCCTTGTTCCGCAGCTGCAACCACCAGCGGCGCCAACCGCGAATACTCCGGCGCAGGATTGGCGTTCGCAAACTCGATCAGTTCTCCGAGCGAACCGAGCTTCCAGAAATCTCGCGCCTCGTCCAGCAGACGAGTCGGCCGCTGCTGATCGATCGCCAGAAATCCCCGCCGCAGTCCTTCCAGTCCCAGAAAGTGTCCGGATCCCTGATCCGCCAGCGCCGGGCCCCATCCGCCCGCGGTGACGATTGTGCCCATAGCAGCGCGCCCCGCCACATTCGATCCCGTCCCGGCAAGCACCAGTAAGCCGCGCCCCCCAAAGAAGGCCGAGTCCAGCGCGATTTCCACGTCACCCACGAGGATCAGCTCTCCCCCAACGTGCCGCGCAAATGCATCGCGCAGCCAGTTCACCACCAGAGGAACAGTTTCGCCCGCGGTCCCAATGCAACAGCGAGTAATCGACTCGAGCCGGATGCCGGAAGCGCCCTGAAGCTGCTTCAGCGCAGTTTCGAGATTCATCTCGGCAGTCTCGGCGTCCGCCTTCATTCTCTTGATCGTGCCTGCGCGCACGCGCGCCAGTTCGCGGCTCTCGTCCCCCAGCACAAACTCCGTCTTCGTGCCGCCGGCGTCCACGCCGAGGAAGTATGGCATGAGATTCATCTCTCCAATTCGCGCGGCGAATTGAGCAATTGCCCGCTACTGCTTCCGCATCGGCAGAAACGTCCAGATCGCCGGATCTTCCTCGCCCAGCACCCACGAGCAGAAACCCTCTAAACCATTCTCCTGCGCCAATTCGTATCGAT
>CAZSWI010000011.1:1710-31983 GCA_964610635.1 uncultured Acidobacterium sp. | reverse complement strand
CTCGCCCTCAACTGCCAGGTCCGCGAACGCTCCATCTTCGCCCGCAAAAATTACTTCTACCCCGACCTGCCCAAGGGCTACCAGATCTCCCAGTTCGACAAGCCCCTCGCCGAGCACGGTCACATCGAAATCCCTGCTCCCAACGGCGCCAGGCGCATTGGCATCACCCGCCTCCACATGGAAGAGGACGCCGGCAAAAGCCTGCACGATGGCTTCTCCGACTCGGCCACCCGCACCTACGTCGACCTGAACCGCTGCGGCACGCCGCTGATTGAAATCGTCAGCGAGCCCGACATGCGCACGGCCGACGAAGCCTACGAATATCTCACGCGCCTCAAGGAGATCATCGTCTACACCGGCGTGAGCGACGGAAACATGGAGGAAGGGTCGCTGCGCTGCGACGCCAACGTCAGCGTGCGCCCGCGCGGCCAGGAAAAGTTCGGCACCAAAGCCGAAGTCAAAAACGTCAACAGCTTTCGCTTCATCCGCGCCGCGCTCGAATACGAAATCGAGCGCCAGATCGAGATCGTCGAATCCGGCGGCCGCGTCGTCCAGGAAACCCGCCTCTGGAACGCCAACGAAGGCCGTACTTACTCCATGCGCTCGAAGGAGCAGGCCCACGACTACCGCTACTTCCCCGAGCCCGACCTTCCGCCGCTCGTCGTCTCCGATGCATGGAAGACGCAAATCGCCTCGCACATGCCCGAGCTGCCGGAAGCCCGCCGCGCCCGCATGATCGCCGATTACGGCATCACCGAGCAGGACGCGCAAACCCTCACCGCCACCCGCGCCTTTGCCGATCAGTTTGAAGCCGCCGCCCGCGCCGCAAAGAATCCGCGCCGGGTGGCGAATCTGGTGCAGAGCGAACTCACCATGCGCCTCAAAGCCTTCAATCTCGAGTTAGCCCAGTCGCCCATCTCGATGAAGGGCGTTGCCCATGCCGCCGATCTCGCCGAAGAAGGCAAGCTGTCGAGCAGGCAGCTCAAGCAGCTCTTCGACCTCTGCTTCGAGCGCAATGAAGACTTCGGCCCCGTCTACGAGCGGGAAAAGCCGCAGCAGATCAGCGACTCCTCGACCCTCGAAAAGATGATCGACGACGTCATCGCCGCCAATCCTGCCCAGGTCGAGCAGTATCGCAAAGGTAAGAAGACCGTCGCCGCCTTCTTCGTTGGCCAGGTTATGAAGGCCTCCAAAGGCCAGGCCAATCCCGCGCTCCTCAACGAGCTGGTCACGAAGAAACTCGACGGTTAGCTGCTGCCACCCAGGTTAGTCTTTCGCCCGAGCCTGACCGAATTCCACTTTGGGATCTACACTCCTCAGATTAACTGAGGAAAGTCCGCGACCCAGCCGATAAGGAAGACTGGCGAGGGAGATTACGGGGAGGGCTCAGCCATCCGATCGCCCCGATGAGACGCGCTGAGCAGGAGAGAGAGATGGCGGCACTTGCGGATGGGACGGAGATCGCGCAGCTGGAGCAATCTCTGGATCGGGCGATGGGAGAAGTGTTCGGGACGATGATCGGGGTGAGCTGCGCGCGGAGCGAAAGCGCAGCGCCGATGAAGGGGCAGACGATCGCGGCGCTGATCGGACTGGCCGGCGCGCTGACCGGTACGCTGGTGCTGCAGAGCGAGAGCTCGGCGGCGATGCGCGTCTCCGATCTGATGACGGGGATGTCGACGACCGAGGTGGACGCGACGGTGCGGGACGCGATGGGCGAAATGGCGAACATGGTCGCGGGCGCGTGGAAGGGTTACGACCCAAAGCTGGCCTCAGGCTGTCTCCTGTCAACGCCCACAGTGGTTGTCGGAACCCGGTATGAGCTTTTCAGCCGCCGAGCTACGGTGCGGATCGATCGGGTCTACGGGATAGAGGGGTCTTTCTTTTCGGTGGCTGTGGCTTGCGAGCGGGCGGAGTGAAAAGAACAGGGAGCAGGCAATAGGGCACGGCCGGAGCGAACTAAAGGTCATCAGCTCGTGTGTGTTTAATCTTCTTCAGGTTGGGCATCGTCCCGCCGAGAGCTGCGAGCTGGCGTGAGGCCTGCATGTGGATGAGGTCTTTCAGGGCTTGGTTCAGGATCGTGTTGAGGTCCGCTTTGCGGAAGTATTTCTGCGCGGTGCGGAGCAGCTCGTCGTCGAGATCTACTTTGGCTTTCATTGGAGTTCTGAAGATAAATGGATTCCCAGGCATCGGCGCTTGAAGTTCGCTAGTAAGGCTTTCGCCCCGCGAGAAGATCAAAGACATCAGCCGTGATCTTTCCGTCTGCGAACCCCTTCATCACAACATATGGCTGCAAAAGCGGGTTTGCAAATGTGTATCTGAAGCGACGGCTTCCCCCGGTCTTTTTCAGAATATTGCCGCGCTTCGTTTCGCTGAATTCGTTTAGGTGCTGTGCAAACGACGGGATCTCGTACGCTTTCCCTGTAATCATTTGCATTGGACCCCTCACATCCTGAGCGGCAAAAGTTCCCATGTCATCCCGCGCCGCGAGCGCACACGAAAGTAAAACCTCGGCAAAAAGGTTATCCTTCCGCGGGCTGGCAATGGCTTTATGCACGGCGCTACGAATTGATTGCTGTGCCCCTTCGATCGCCTTCTTCACCGCGTCATTTAGCAGCTCAGTTGTGATGTGGACGCTGTCCTCGATTAATGCTGATCGGGCGGAATGAAGGCCAAGAAGGTGTGCATAATGCGGCAACCCTTGGGCCAAAATCGCTATACGTTCTATCGCTATCCGATCGATCGTCATCTGAAGGGCAGTAAGGCCTTTAGTCACGACCTCTTTGACCTCGGCTTGCGACATGCGTGGCATCTTCACTTGGACGAGTGCTCGCTGAACAGACTCGTGCGCGACAATCAACTGATCGACGCTCTCCGCGACCCCCACCAACAAGACGGTTCCTGGGCTGGCACGATCCGAGAGAGTTTTGATTGTGTCGGCGAAAATTGTGCGGTACCTGTCATCGATGCGATCGAATTCATCGATGATGACGAGAGGGGTGAATCTAGAAGACCAACGGCTGAATTGCCTGCGGACAATTTCGGGCGTAACGAACTCTTCGCTTACATCAAGCCGCGCGGGCTGAGGATCGCCTCCGAATCCGCTGATTACGTTATATTCGTTGTCCTGGACCTCGGAGAAGACCTTCCGCCAAAGGGAATCAAAAGTATCCCCTGTATCGCAGTTCACGCGGATCGGCACGATCTTCTGCCCTGGGGGCAGAAACGCGCTCAAAACGTTTGCGAGCGAGGTCTTGCCGACACCGCGGTCGCCGAAGATGATGCAGTGCTGTCCTTTCTGGTTGATGGAATCGATCACTTGGATCATCTGTTCGAGTCGTCCGGCAAACAGTGATTTCTCATCAACGGGCGCTGATGGGCTGAAGAATCTTCCTGCATCCACCAAGAGCTGCTGGATACGCTCCCGACTCACCGCTTCGGCCATGGGACAATAATAGGCCATCTTGGGGCAATAGAGTTGGCAGTTGGGACAATAGACAAGCATCCGCCGACACGCCTGGGCCCGCAAAACCCAAACTGAGCCTTCAATTCAAAGACAAGCCATTATTTTCCATAGGGTTACGCGGAGCGGACTGATAACCGCGCCTCAGCTCCAGTAGCTCCGATCCAGCGTCCTGTACTGAATCGCCTCCGCTATGTGCGGGACCGCCAAATTCTCCATCCCTTCAAGGTCGGCGATGGTACGCGCCACCTTGAGAATGCGGTCATGGGCTCTGGCAGTCAATCCCTGCTGCAGCATCGCTCGCTCGAGCAACTTCTCTGCATCCGCCGAAAGTTCGCAGTGGGCCCGAATCTGGCGCGTGCCCATCTGCGCATTGGAAAAAATCTTTTCCTTTGCCGACGCAAATCGCAGGCGCTGGCGATCCCGCGCCGCAAGCACGCGGGCGCGAATGTTCGCCGAGCTTTCCGCGGCTGCTCCGCCGCGAAGCTCCTTGTACTGCACGGCCGGAACTTCGATATGAATGTCGATGCGATCGATGAGCGGGCCGGAGATTTTCGCCACATACCTCTGAATGAGCGGTGGCGTGCAGTGGCACTCGCGCGAACGGTCGTTGAAATAGCCGCACGGGCAGGGGTTCATCGCGGCCGCGAGCATGAAGGCAGCGGGAAACGTCAGCGACATCGACGCTCGCGCAATCGTCACGTGGCGATCTTCGAGGGGCTGGCGCATCACTTCGAGCACGTTGCGCGGAAATTCGGGCAGCTCGTCGAGAAACAGTACGCCGTTGTGGGCGAGCGATACCTCCCCAGGCCGCGGAATGACACCCCCACCAATCAGGCCGGCGTCGGAAATGGTGTGGTGCGGTGCGCGAAACGGACGCTGCGTCACCAGCCCCGCTTCGGCATCGAGCACCCCGGCGACCGAGTGAATCTTCGTCGTCTCGAGCGCCTCGTCGAAGGTCAGCGGCGGCAGGATGGAGGGGAAGCGGCGCGCCAGCATGGTTTTGCCCGAACCGGGAGGGCCGATCATCAAAATGTTGTGCCCACCGGCGGCGGCGATCTCGAGGGCCCGCTTCGCAGTCTGCTGCCCGCGAACATCCGCGAAGTCGAGGGCAAAGTGTTGCAGCTCGCTGAGCACCTGCGTGGCTTCCACTTTGAAAGCCGGGACGTGGATGCCCCCATTGCCGGCCTGGTTCAGCAGATCGCGGACCTGCAGGAGCGTTTCGACAGGATAAACGTCGACGCCATCGACCACGGCAGCTTCGCGGGCGTTGGCTTTGGGAATGATGAGATTCTTGATGCCGCGCTCGCGGGCGGCAACAGCAACCGGCAACATTCCGGGCACTGGCCGCAGCGCGCCATCGAGGCCCAGCTCGCCTATCAGGAGAAAATCGGCGAGGTCGCGGAGCTGGAGCGCTCCGTAAGCGCCCAGGATACCCACCGCCATGGGCAGATCGAAGCCGGAGCCTTCTTTCTTAATGTCGGCGGGGGCGAGGTTGATGGTGATGTGCGTGGTGGGAAGGTCGAAACCGGAGTTGCGTATGGCGGCGCGCACGCGATCCCGGCTCTCGCGGACGGCGGCATCGGGCAGTCCCACGGTATTGAAGTGATCCTGCTCGGTCTTGATCGCCGAGAAGTCCACCTCCACGTCGATGATGCTGGCGTCGATGCCGTACACTGCGGCGCTGAGGGCTTTGAAGAGCATGGTCTCGGGATTCAAATGCCGGATTCTGCGGGGAGTGTAGCAGGGCCGGGAGGGAATTTCGGTGATGCAAGACCCTGTTAAGGTGCCATGGTGAGCATTGGTAACGGCGGACTCCAGGCAGGGAAGGCCCGGAATGACTAACGTGACTTGCCGAACTGCACTGCAGAGGCTATTGCATGCGCGGTATAGAAAATCCAACGATAAGCGGCGCGGGCAAACCCCGTGCCTCATCGAAGGCTCATAATCGGAACAGCGCGACTTCCGCGCTACTTCCCTCGGAGACTTCGATGAACCCCAAAAAAGCAGTCTTGATTACAGGCGCCGCGATGGCTGGCGCGAGCCTTGTATGCGCCGGCACGACAGCGGCAGCCCTCTATCGGTGGATGGGCCGGAGAGCAGCCCGCCGCCTTCGCGGCTTGAACGGCAAAGTCGTGCTCATCACAGGCGCGTCGCGTGGCCTCGGCCTCGCTATGGCCGAGGAGTTCGGCCGCCGCGGAGCAAAGCTGGTTCTAGCCGCGCGCGATCCGTGGGAACTGGAGCGTGCGCGACAGTCCCTGGTGGACCGCAAAGCCGTACAGGATGCGGGCGAGGTCCTCGTAATCCCCGCCGATCTGCGCCAGCCGAACGAGGCGCAGCATCTGGTCGAGCGAGCCACGGAGCACTTCGGCCGCATCGACATTCTGGTCAACAATGCCGGCGTGATTACGGTAGGTCCGGTGGAGAACCAGACGGTGAGCGATTTTCACGAAGTCATGGAGTCGAATTTCTTCTCTGCCGTCCATTGTGCACTGGCGGTCCTGCCGCAAATGCAGGCCCGCAGAAGCGGCAGTATTGTGAACATTGCGTCGATTGGCGGCAAGGTGGCAGTCCCGCACATGCTGCCCTACACCGCCAGCAAATTCGCTGAAGTGGGCTTCTCTGAAGGTCTGCACGCCGAATTGCGCTCGAAGGGCGTTCACGTGCTCACCGTCTGCCCGGGATTGATGCGCACCGGATCTCCGGTCAACGCGAGGTTCTCCGGTGACACGCAGCGGGAGTACCGCTGGTTCAGCCTGGCAGCAACTCTGCCTCTTGTTTCGACCAGTGCCGCAGCCGCCGCCCGGAGGATCGTGCGCGCTGTAGTGGCGGGCGACACAGAAATCGCAATCACGCCGCAAGCAGTCGCAGCCGCGCGGTTGGGGAGCCTCGCGCCCGAAGTCGTAGGTCTCGTGATGGGCGGAGTGAATCGGCTGCTGCCCAGCGCGGTCGCGGGAAAACCGCAGCCACAGCGTGGCGCGGAGGTCCGCAACCTCGAAAGGATCCCGGCTGCCACAGTCGGAGAGCCTGCCGCGCAACGCTACAACCAGACGGCGTAATGCGTCAAAAGAGAATCGCGCCCGCCCAATGACCGCGATACATGCGGGCAATAATCTGGCGCTTGAATTCGTCGAAGTCCGGATCAGAGTTTAGTCCCCCCCGGCGAGACGGAGCGGGCGCCCTCTTTTGCGACTGCTCTTCGCCCGATGAAGGCGAAAATCAGAAGCAGCGCCGCGGTGATCCAACCGCCAGGGCTGAAAGCTGACGGCATATACACGCCAAGCATCAGCCCACAGCCGATAAGCAGCGCGGCTAAAACACCGAATTGGCGCATCCCGTAAAGGAAGATGAATGGAAGGTAGTGCGCGCCGACGACGATCATGAAGGCCGGATAGAACCAGTTCGTCCGGTATAGAGCCGCGGCCGCGATCAGCGGAAGCATCAGAGGCACGATGAAGGCGATCTGCACCGCCAGCCCGTTCATAGGATGCCTGGGCAGTGACGCCGGCAGCGACATGAGACGCAGAAGCAGCTGGGTCATCGGGAAGATGAGCATGCCTCCGAACACCAGCATCAATATCGCGGCGCGGTGGGAGGCCAATGTGGCGAGCGCGGATGAAGCGAACCAGACAAGGCTCGCTACCAGCTGGCCGGCGAACCCTCCCAGAAACGTGGTGCGGACGTCACGTTGCGCATCGGCGATGTTCATGGTCTGATGTTCTCCCGGCACGGAGCACGAGCGGGAGTGGGGTTCGTCAGGCAGGAAAGGTGACAAATGTCATCCCACTGCATCGCTTCCAGGTTGTGAACGTGCCGCGCCCTATCTTTGTAGCTTTATCTGCTGCTCATTTCGCAGCAGCCTCGAGTGTCTCGTCGGCCCGGCTGATAGCGTCCGTGAGGACCGTCATCTGTGCCTGTGCCCGTGTCAAATCCTTCGCGTCGATCGCCTCATTCACGCCAGGAATCACCACAGCAGCATAGCCCGTATACTCCCCCGGTGCGTAAATGGTGTGCTTAAACCAGGATCGGTTCGGCAGGCCCGGTGCGGAGATGAAGTCGCCTTCAACCGCTCGCAACTGCGCATTCAGCGCCGCAAGCGCCTGCGGAGAATCGCCCGCCGCGCCCTCCTGTTTCTCTTTCACCTGCTTGGCCAGAAGGCTGAATTTATCCGCCGCCGCCTTCGCCGGAGCAAAGTCGAGGCCGGTGAGGCCGGCTTCCTCCGCCTTCTTCTTCGCGGTATCGAGGTACGACGATAGCTCCTTGCCATACGTGACGTAGTCGTACGGCAGAACGTCGGTGTCCGCCATGTGCAGCACCTCAAGCCCAAAGACCCGGGCCATCTCCTGCTCATAAACAAACGTCGGATCGGCATTCATCACGAACCACGCATAGTTGTCGAACACCGAGTGGTAGACGCCGTACGGTCCGCCGGAGCCAATGTCGGTCGACGGCACGCCGATGTGCTGGATGAAAGGCGTGAAATCGGAGCCGCTGCCAAGATCGCCGACGTTGACGTCGTTGTCCACATGCGCATTCCCGCGCGCCCCGTGCTCCTCAACCCCACTGCCGTTACGCCGGTGAGCCTGCTCTTCCTGCGACTTCTTCCATTGATCGTAAACAGTCCCCCCTTTGGGGCTGGGCACCGCCTTCGTTACATCGCGCACAAATTCCTTGAGCGACGGCACGGCGGACGATTCGAAGTTGGGCCCGGAGACACCCACGTCGGTGTTGAAGTACGCGACCGCGTGCGCCAGCTGACCGGCGTGGTCCTCCACCCATTCCGTCGACCCGATCAGCCCTTCCTCCTCCGCGTCCCAGCTGCACAAGACGATGCGCCGCTTCGGCTTCCATCCCTGCTGCAGCAGAACGCCGATGCCGTGCGCTGCTTCCAGCATCGCCGCCGTCCCGCTGTTGGGATCGACCGCGCCATAGACCCAGGCATCGCGATGGTTGCCGGCCACCACCCACTCATCCGGGAACTCCGTGCCCGCCACTGTGCCGATCACGTCCCAGATAGTGCGGTACCGGTAGTCCATTTTCAGCGCCATGTGAACCTTCACGCCCGGGCCCACGTGGTAGGTGAAGGGCAGCGCACCCTGCCACTCGCGCGGCGCATCGGGGCCGCCCAGGTGCTCAAGAATCGGAGCCGCATCGTGGTACGAGAGCGGCTCGGAAGGAATCTTCGGCAGATTCCCCGCGTCCTCGGGCTTCAGCAACTGCGAAGCAGGCAGATCCGGACGCGATGCAACACCCGGCGTGAGCGCGTCGCCCGGATACTTGAACAGGTACTGAACCGACCCGCGCTGCACCGACGTCGCCGGACCGTAGGGACCGCGAGGATACGGGTCGCCACGGTAGTATCCAGTGTCGGCTGGATCGGAATAGATGAGCACCCCGGCCGCCCCGGACTGTTGCGCGATGTAGACTTTGACGCCGCGGAAATTGCCGCCGTAGCGGACGAGAATGATCTTCCCTTTGAGGTCGATGCCAAGATCTTTGAGCTTCTGGAAATCCTCAGGCCGGCCGTAATTCGCATAAACCACCTCGCCCGTTACATCGCCCGACGGCGATGAACCGTTGAAGGCCGGTGTCACGCGCGAATCGTTTTGGAAGGGATCGTTGCCATCGACGTGTTCGGGCACCGGCCCGGTCATGAGTACCTTGCCGTCCGAGTCGTACGCCTCCACTTTGACTTCGACGGGCATGTTCAGCCACGCCTTGTACGGGACGATGTTCGTTTCGAGACCCGCCTCTTTGAATTTGCCGGCGACGTACTGCGCGGTCTTCAGGTCCTCAGGCGAGGCGGCAATGTGCGGCTCGGCGGTGAGCGTCTTCAGTTCTTCACCGGCCAGCTTCGCGTCGGGAACGGCCAGAAAAGTCTGGTCGGTCTTCGCCTCCTCAGTGGCAAAATCCTTATAGCCGAAGACGCCCGAAGCCTGCGACGACGCCGACGTAGGGGCGATTTGCGCGCCGATAATGGCGAGAGCCGAGAAAAGAAACGAGGCGAAGAGGACAGGGACGCGCGACGGCATCGGTGAAATGCTCCTTCAGCTTGCGGGGAATCGGGAACCGGAGAAGAAAGCTTACCAGCCCAAATATACGGGTTGAGAGCCCTGGGCCCATTCAGGCAGCGCTCGGGACAGGCGAGACCGGTTGCGCGCAGTGGGAGCACCTCTTCGCGCCGATCGGAATATCGGAAAGGCATTCCGGGCAGGGGCGTGTGACAGGCGGCGCGGCCTCCGCGGGGCGGAATTTCTTCATCAGCGCGTTGATAGGCAGCACGAAGACGAAGTAGACCACTGCGGCGATCAGCAGGAAGGAGATGATCGCATTCATAAAGTCGCCGTACTTGATCTTCCCGCCATTGATGTCCAGAATCAGCGCGGAGAAGTCCGGCTTGTGGACGATTGCGGCGATGAGCGGACTCACAATATCCGTCACCAATGCGTTGACGATGGCCGTAAACGCGGCCCCGATGACGACCGCAACCGCCAGATCGGTTACATTTCCGCGCAGAATGAAATCGCGAAAACCCTTTAGCATTTGGATCCCCCGGGTGATTTAGAATTGGTGCGGATTATAGACGGCAATTCCAGCTTGAACGCCCGGCAGCGGCGAAAATGGCGGCGGAGGAGGCCGCGCAACGTAACCAGAATTTAACACAGCGGGTTTCCCCTCAGCCGCTACTATGGCTCGTATTCCCCCGAAAAGGAGATTGCATGGCTATCGCGCAGGAGCCTGCCTTTCACTACGAAGTGGAAGAGTCGGCAGACGCAACCGGTTGGACAACCACCAGAATCAAGTGCCATGGCCGCCTGGTGAGCCAGAGCGCCACTCAGGTCAAGGAACTGGTGAAGCCGCTGATCGCGCGTGGCGGCCGGATCGTCATCGACCTCGCCGATCTCAACTATATCGACAGCTCCGGCCTCGGAGCTCTGGTCGGCCTGAAAGTGTCAGCGCTTCATCAGGGACTCTGCAAGCTGGAACTGGAGAATCTCACGCCCCGCATCAAGGACCTGCTGACCATGACAAACCTGATGCAGCTCTTCTCGAGCTAAGGAGCAGGTTCCTGGGGCAGCTCGCCCTCGGTGCCCGTAATCGGCGCCTCGTCATCGCCCAGAATTGTGCCCACGCGCGGCCCTTCCGCAGTGTGAATTCCCCACGCCATCCGCGGCGTATTGTGTGCCAGGCCGTGCCGCCCATCGGGCGCGAGCAGGATGATCCCCCCATGCCCGCCGAGACGGCGCAGTAAGTAGGCCATCGCTTCGGGCGCCACTTGCTCCGGAGAGCGGCCCGCCATCACTCTGTCCGTCGCCCATTTGCCCAGCACCAGCTTCATGATCGGTTCTCCCCAGCCGGTCAGGGAAACAGCGGCGCTTGCATTGTCCGCATAGCAACCGCAGCCGATGAGCGACGAGTCCCCCACCCGCCCAGGTTCCTTGTTCAGAGTGCCTCCGGTCGATGTGGCCGCGGCGAGCCGGCCTTCGAGATCGAGAGCGACGGCGCCGACCGTATCATGGGATTCCGCAGTCGACTCCGGAGCAGGGTGCCCGGAAAAAGTCCGGTCCGGCCCGCCCACACGCTCGCGCGCCTGGGCGTCGGCCAGACGCCGGCGTTCGCGGTCCAGCACCAGTTCCGCGTTGTCGATCAGCGTTATGCCGTTCGCCTGCGCGAAATCCTCCGCGCCCGGGCCGACAAAGTACACGTGGGGGCTTTTGTCCAGGACGAGGCGCGCGGCCCGGATGGGATTGCGGATTCGCTCGACGCATGCGACGCCCCCGGCTCGCAGCGTGGCCCCATCCATAATGAGGGCATCGAGCTGAACGCGGCCGTCGCGCGTGAGAAAGCTGCCGCGGCCGGCGTCAAAGGCTGGGTCGTTTTCGAGAGAAGCCACAGCGGTTTCGACCGCGTCGACGGCCGAGCCGCCGCGCTCGAGGATGCGCCAACCCTCCTGCAGGGCATCGAAGACGCCCTGTTCGTGGGCCTCGAGCAGGTCGGCGGGAATATCCCATGCGCCGCCGTGAACCAGAAGGATCGGGGATCGCGCCATAAGGGGAAGGAAAAGGGGATTGTACCCTTTTGGGGCTGGGTATGGGATGCCCTCGGATTAATGTCCCGTCCAGGGTTATACTCGCCGTCCCAGCGCCGATAAAGGGAGCATTATGACCGGATCGAGTGTCACACGCTGGGAAGCTCCCGATAGCCGCCCGCAGTCACCAGACAGCAAAGAAGCACCGCGGCGGGGAACTGCCAGCGATGCGGAGATTGTGTTGCCGGGGCGCGGCCTCCAATACAAGGGCCAGATTGCCGTTTTGAGCGGAGAAGGCTGCGTGATCGAGACGAAATGCCGCCTGGAACCGGGCACAACCGTCGAGGTCTGGATGCGCACGGAAGGCATGCCCCTCCGCGTCGCGGCCAGGCTGGTGGAAAGGCAGGAGCGCGGCGTAGAGTTCAAGTTCATGTCGCTGCCGGACCGCAAGCTCCAGCAGATCCAGAACCTGCAATCCGAGCTCGCCGCAGAGACCGGGACCCCATAAGTTTCCTGCCGCCTTTTTCCCCCCAAGAACCTTCGGGAATCAGGCTTCCCCCAGGGCATAATGGCGTGGTCTCGCGGAAGCGCCGAACCACGCAGCCTCGCGCGAGCCGGGGTCCGCCACGTTCGTTCCCACTACCTTTCACGCCGCTCTCCTCATGACCGCGCTCAGCACCCTCTGCTGGGGCTCATTCGCCAATACTTTTAAGCTCACCCGCAATTACCGCTTCGAACTCTATTACTGGGATTACGGCCTCGGTATCTTCCTCATCTCCCTCCTCCTCGCCTTCACCATGGGCAGTTATGCCGGTGGTCCCACAGCCTTCCTCGCCAACCTCCATTCCGCCGACGCCATCAACCTCTTCTACGCGGCCCTCGGCGGCTTCATCTTCAATATCGCGAACACCCTGCTCGTTGCCGGGATAGAAATTGTCGGCCTCGCTATCGCCTTTCCTGTCTCCATCGGCATTGCCCTTGTCGAAGGCGTCGTGCTCAGCTATGCGCTTCAGCCGCGCGGCAATCCGGCGCTGCTCACCATGGGCATTTTGATGGCCCTGGTCGCGCTGGTGCTCGTCGGCAAAGCCTATGGCGCATTGCGGACCGGCAGCGCCGCCGTCTCGCGCCGCGGCGTCGTGGTCTGCGTCATTTCCGGTTTGCTCATGGGAATCTTTGCGCCCTTCGTGACCCGGGCTATGACCCGGGGAGCAATTCTCACCCCCTATACAACCGCTGTTTTTCTTACCCTGGGCGCATTCATCTGCTGCTTTTTCTTCAATACCATCCTCATGCGCAAGCCCATCACCGGAACGCCGGTAGCAGCGGCGGAGTATTTCCGCGCCCCCGCTTCGTATCATGCTCTCGGGCTGCTCGGCGGAGCCATCTGGGGCTGCGGCACCGTATTCAACTTTGTCGCCGCCTCGCTGGTGGGCGTCGCCATCTCCTACGCCATCGGTCAGGCCTCACCCCTGGTCGCGTGCCTCTGGGGCGTCTTCGCATGGAAGGAATTTCGCGGCGCCAAAACCAACGCCAAAATTTACCTCGGGGCCATGGTCGCCGCCTACCTGCTCGCCCTGGTGCTGATCGCGAGGGCCTATGCGGGATAATTGTGCTCGCCACTGTGACATTTGTAGTCAACCGGGCATGAAAAGGATCCGATGACCGCCAAATTTGTAACCGTGATGGGCAGTTATGTCACCGACCTCGCCTTCCGCACCGAAAAGTTGCCGGCGTGGGGCGAAACATACATGGGAAAGGAATTCCGCCTCGGCCCGGGCGGCAAAGGCTCGAACCAGGCCGTCGCCGCGGCCCGCGCCGGTGCCAAAGTAAGCTTCATCTCCAAGCTCGGCCGCGATGCCCTCGGCGAGATGGCGCGCGACCTCTACCGAGCCGAAGGCATCGACACCCGGCATCTGCTCAAGACCGACTCGCCAACCGGAGCAGCCGCTATCATTCTCGACGCGTCCTCCGGCGAGAACGCCATCATCGTCGTACCCGGCGCCTGCTACGAACTGACGCCCGAAGAGGTCGCGCAAGCGAAGGACTTGATTGCCGAGTCTACCGTCTTCCTCGCGCAGCTGGAGCTATCCCTTCCCACCGTGGAATTCGGCCTCGCGCTGGCCCATTCGCTCGGCGTCCCAACGATTCTCAATCCCGCGCCAGGTTGCGCTCTCCCGGCTTCGATCTATCCCAACTGCGATTACCTCACTCCGAACGAAAGCGAAGCCGAAGTCCTGACCGGAATACGCGTCGGCTCTCTTGAAGAAGCCGAGCGAGCCGCGGACGCGCTGCTCGCTCGCGGAGTAGGCACCGTTGTCGTCACGCTGGGAGCGCAGGGCGCGCTGGTAAAGAACGCAAAGCTGCGCCAGCATGTACCCGCCATCGACGCCGGTCCGGTCCTCGAAACAACCGGCGCGGGCGACGCCTTTAACGGTGGCTTCGCCGTCGCGCTCTCCGAAGGGCGGCAGATCGCCGACGCTGCGCGCTTTGGATGCGCGGTGGCAGGACTTTCTGTTACGCGAGCCGGTACCGCGCCCTCCATGCCCTGGCGCAAAGAGGTCGATGCGTTGCTCGATAAATCCAGATAGACGCGCCGCCGTTACACGCTCGAAGATTCGTCCGGAGACGCCGGACCCAAAGCCGCTCGCCTGCGCGCCGGCAGGAACGTGTGAATCAGCAGCTGGTAAGCGCCTCCTCCCACCGCGCCCCCGATCAGGGGCCCCACAATCGGCACCCACCAGTAATTGAGCGGTGACGGAAACGCCGAACTGCCCCATCCCGTGAAAAGGCAAAAAATCCGTGGGCCCAAATCGCGAGCCGGATTTATGGCCCACGCCTCGAGATACCCCATCGAGGCGCCGATCAGCGCCACCAGAAAACCAATCATCAACGCGCCAAAATTCGCCCCCGGAGCCATCTCGTTGTACTGTTCGGTAATCGCAAAAATCCCGAAGATCAAAAACGCCGTCAGAATAATCTCATCGCTGAAAGCGTGGGAGACCGCAATGCCCGCCGCCGGATGCGTGAAGAACACCCCGGCAGCCCCGCCCCCAGCGCGGCTCAGATGATTCGACAGGTTGAACTGATCGATCACCGGGCTAAAGAGCGCATAAACAATGCACGCTCCCAGCAGCGCTCCCACGGTTTGCGCAACGCAATAGGGCACAACCTTCTTCCACGAAAATTTGCGATAGAGCGCCAGCGCCAGCGTCACCGCCGGATTCGCGTGGCATCCGCTGATCGAACCGGTCGTGTAGATCGCAATCGCGACCGCCAGTCCCCATGCGATGCAAACGCCCCAATAGGCCTGCCGGTAAGGGCTGGGGTCGTAGAGCGAATACATTGCCGCCACCGAGTCGCCGAAGGCAATGATGATCAGCACCGCAACCGCTTCTGAAATCAGTTCACCGGCAAACTGCCTCTTCATCAGGTCCTCGCAGGTTCCAGGGCTCGTTGTTTCCAGGTGGAATTCAATCACAAAAGTACGATCTCGGCGAGAAAGCACGCGCGCTGACAAGCTCGCGGCTATTGAAAGCCTTTCACTTCTGCCCAGCCTGCAGCTGTTCCAGCTTCCGCTTCAGATCCTCAAGCTTCTGGCCAGCCTCCGCCAGCTTCCCCTCAGCCGTCAGCCGCTCATAATCGGCCAGATCCTGGGCCGCTCCCGCGATCAGCGGATTCCGTCCCGTCGTATTCCCACTCATCGGAGCCGCTGCCGTCATCTGTCCCGGCTCCGGCGCAGGCGCGCCTGCCGCCGCCGTGATCGACGAAGTCTCCCCGCCGAACAGCGCCCCCATGGCCGTCTCGAAGTTGGGTCCGTAAGCAAGCCGATCCTGCAGGGCGAGCACCACTAAACGAAGCTCCGGCATCGGACTCCGTTCCGCCTGCAGATAGATCGGCTCCGCATACAGCAATGCCTTTCCGCATGGAATCACCAACAGCGTCCCCCGCCGCACATGCGATCCCTGCTGGTTCCAAAGCGTCAGCTGCCCGGAAAGCTGCGCGTTCTGATCGATCCGCGCCTCGATCTGCATCGGACCGTCAATCAGCTTTGTCTTCGGAAAGTCATACACAATCGAAGTGCCGTAATTCGCACCGTCGCTGCGCCCCGCGATCCACCCGATTAAGTTATTCCGGTTAGCCGGCGTAAACGGGAGTATCTCCACAAATTCTTCGGCCTGCTCGCCCGGCAACTTCATCAATACGTAGTTCGGTTCCATCGGCTGCGTCTGTTGCTCGCCCGCATCGCCCATCCCCAGCTCCGACGCCACCGTCCACAAATCCTCCCGGTTGTAGAACACTTCTGGATCGCTCATGTGGTAAAGCCCGTACACCGCCGCCTGCTCCTCCAGCAGCAGCTGCGGATATCGCACATGCCGCCGCAAATCGGCGGGCATCGCCGCCGCATCCTGGAAAAGCGAAGGAAAAATGCGCCGCCACGCCGCTAAGATCGGATCCTGCGTATCGAAAACATAAAACGTCGTCGTCCCGTTGTAAGCGTCAATTACAACCTTCACGCTGTTGCGCATGTAATTGATCGTGGCGTCGCCCAGCGGATAATGACTCGAGTACGGATAATTATCCGAAGTCGTGAACGCATCCAGCATCCAGAACAGCCGGCCATCGTCGCCGATCACAACATAAGGATCGGCATCCCACGTAAGAAACGGCGCCAGCGTCTGCACCCGTTCGCGGATGTTCCGCCTCATCAGCAGCCGGCTCTGCGGCGTGATGTCGTCGCTGAACGGCAGCTTCCACAAATCACCGCGGTCGGCCGCAATCAGAGCTCGCCGCGCCATCCCCCCCAGAACAATCCCGCCTGTCCCCTCATACGACGTCAGGTTGTTCGTCTGTCCCTGCGGATAATTGAATTCCTGCGCCCGCGTCTTCACATACACATCGCTGTTCGTCATCTGACCGAAGTAAATCTCCGGGCGATTAATTGTCAGACCCGGCACCGTGCTCTGCACCGGCATATTACTCAGCATCAGCGTCGGCAGCCCTTCCGGCGTGAACCCATTTACCGGATTCATCGTGATTCCATACCCGTGCGTGTAAATCAGCTTCTCGTTGATCCAGTTGCGGCTGCTATCCGGCAGCTTGTCGAGACTTAGTTCGCGCGCCGCCAGCATCACCTCGCGCGATCTGCCCTCGATGTTGTAGCGATCGATGTCGATGTCCGGAAAATCGTAGTAAGTCCGAATCTCCTGGATCTGCCGCAGCGTATCCTGCAGCGCCCGCCAGTCCCAAAGACGAATATTCTCGAGCGTTGCCCGATTATTGGCGGGGTCGGCCGCCCCTGGCGACGTCTCCGCCGGAAACTCCTGCTGCGTCACCCGTTCCAGATCCCATGCGCGCCGCGTCCCATCGATGTTCCACGCTATGTACGGCCGTTCCCGCTCCAGCTGGTTAGGCTTCACAATAATGCTGCTCACATACCAGCCCACGATGTGAACGGCCAGGTAACAACCTACCGCGGGAAACACCGCCGCCACCAGCCAGCTCACGCGCGGCCCCCGCACCGCATTTAGTGCCGCAATCGCAGCGCCAATGATCAGCGCCAGCGCCACCAGCAACATGCCGGTAATCAGGATGTGCGCATCGGTATAGTTCACGCCGCCGAAGATCGTATGCGGCTCCAGTAAGGCGCCGAATCGGTCGATATACACCTGCGCCGCAAGAACCAGCAGAAAAAACGCAAACGCCAACGAGAACCCGCGCCACGGCAGGGGCATCGTTCGCCCTCGGTCTTTGGCGAAAGCCCGGCTGCCGCTTGCCAGCAGCAGAAACCCGGCAGCGCCCACGCACTCGATCACCGCTGCCACCATCAGCCAGCCGCAGATCAGCTGCCATGCCGGAAGCGTGAACAGATAGAAGCTCACCGGCTTCCCAAACACCGGATCGGCCGCCCCTCCAACTCCTCGCGCCGCATTCCAATAGAGCGCAAACGTCGGCCACTCTGCCGCCATGGCCCCGCCCGCAATCGCCGCGACCCCCAGCGAAGCAATGATCCCAATCCATCGCAGCCCGCGCCGCAGCGGCAGATTCAGTTCCTGCCGGCCGATGAAAAACGCGCGGTCATGCGGCAGGTCCGGCTGATGCATCCGCCACAAGACCAGGAACCATCCATAAAGAAGGACGAACGTCCCCCCGGAAAACACTGCGAAGACGAACCATTCCAGCCCCCAGCTCCTCCAGAAGACTTCCCCGTACCCCAAAGAGCGGAACCACAGCGAATCGACCCACCACGACAACGCCGTGCTGCTGCCAATCAACACCACCAGAACCGCAGCAAGAAAAAAGAAAATCAGTCGCCTGGGTCGTCTCGTCCGCGTCGAAGCTTCAAGAATCGGCTGCAAAAATGTCCCCCTCTCACCCCGAATCCCAACCGGAGTGAGGCCGCACGTATTCTACGCCGAGCGCGTCCTCCAGGCGCCCCACCCGTCGATGCAGCCCATGCGGAAGGTCGCCGCTCACCA
This sequence comes from uncultured Acidobacterium sp., assembly GCA_964610635.1. Classification (GTDB taxonomy): domain Bacteria; phylum Acidobacteriota; class Terriglobia; order Terriglobales; family Acidobacteriaceae; genus Palsa-343. The sequence goes on along the minus strand of CAZSWI010000011.1, from coordinate 14,018 downwards.
GGTATCCCAACCGAACACTGGCCGCTGAACGCTGAGTCTCCGTGATAATCTCCGTCACAGCCCCATCCACCTGCCACTGCGATCCGCGAAACAACAAGCATGCCGCCGTTCACCACTCTCATCAGCGGTTTGTCGTTCACCGAGTGCCCGCGATGGCACGATGGCCGACTCTACGTCTCCGACTTCTACACGCACCGGGTTCTTGCCGTCGAGGTAAAAGGCAGAGCCGAAACCGTCGCTCACGTTCCTGGGCAACCCGCTGGCCTCGGCTTTCACGCCGGACTACCTTAAATGTCCGCCCAGACTTATCTTCTCTCCTCACCAGAGTGAGGCTCCTTGCTTCCAAAATAATGCAGAATTTCCCTTACGATAATGAATGACCCTGTCCGATCGCGATGATGCCCCTCAGCAATACGATTCTCGTCACCGGGGGATGCGGCTTCATCGGCTCGAACTTTGTCCTCGCCTGGATCGAGACCGTCGGCACGCCCCTCGTCAACCTGGATGCGCTCACCTACGCGGGCAATCCCGCCAATCTGCACTCCCTCGCCTCCGATCCTCGCCACTTGCTGGTGCACGGCGACATTTGTAACGCTGACCTGGTTGGCTCGCTTCTCACCCGGCATCGCCCCCGCGCCATCGTTCACTTCGCCGCGGAGACTCACGTCGATCGCTCCATCGTCGCGCCGGATGCCTTCATCCGAACCAATGTGCAGGGCGCATTTACCCTGCTTGAGCAGGCCAGGACTTACTGGTCCGCTCTGAGCGCAGAGGACCGGCAAGCCTTCCGCTTTCTCCATGTATCCACCGACGAAATCTACGGCTCTCTCAGTCCCGGCGATCCTGCCTTTTCAGAAACCACCCCTTATGCCCCGCACAGCCCGTACGCCGCAACCAAGGCCGCATCCGACCATCTCGTGCGCGCCTGGCGTCACACCTTCGGCCTGCCCGTCCTCATCACAAACTGCTCCAACAACTACGGTCCGTTGCAGCTTCCGGAAAAGCTCATCCCCCTGATGATCCTCAACGCCCTCGAAGGCAAGCCCCTGCCGGTCTACGGAGACGGCGCCCACGTCCGCGACTGGCTCTATGTGCTGGACCACTGCGCCGCCATCCGCGCCGTTATGGAGCGCGGCCGAGTCGGCGAAACCTACAACATCGGCGGCAACTGCGAGCGCACCAACCTCGACGTCGTAACCACCATCTGCGACCTCATCGACGAGATGAGTCCCGATCCGAACATCGGCTCCCGCAGAAAGCTCATCACCTTCGTCAAAGACCGCCCCGGACACGATCGCCGCTATGCTATCGACGCCTCCAAAATTTCCCGCGAGCTGGGATGGGCGCCCGCCGAAAATTTCGAGACCGGTCTGCGCCGCACCGTCCGTTGGTATCTCGATCATCTTGACTGGGTAGAAAACGTCCGCACCGGAGCCTACCTGCGCTGGATCGACCAGAACTACGCGGAGCGTCTCTCCACATAACACCCCCACCCCGCACCTGTCACCAATTAGTCCAATTACGATTACCCATCGGTGCCATTGAGACTTCGGCAGACTAAGGTCAGGATGCCCGTATGCGAGTGAATCTCTTGACCCGCCCCTCTGATCGCTCCGATCTCAGACCAGGAACGATCCCGCTGACTCTGACCATCCGTCCGGCATGCGGACTGCCCGGCGACTACGACTACCCGACAGACAGTGCGGCGCTGCTGCGCTTGCTTCGCAGGTGGACCGACCTGCCCGGCTACGTCCTCGAGGGTTTTGAGAAGAGCATTCCGCGCGGCGCGCGCCTGCTGGGTGTCGAACTGAACGACACCTGCCTCGCCGACATCGGCTACTTCATCGACTAGTACCGGTAGCCGGTTGTCCGGCTAAGATTGTCCCCGGAGCAGGCAATTCCATCAGCCGAATCGAGGATGATCGGACCTGATGCCGAAGCTTTTCCAGCGAGCGCCGAGCCAGCCGCGCCCCTGCCTTTGCCGCGCAGATCGCCATCCTCGTGCAGATGATCTCTGACGCTTTCTTAAAGTTGACTTCCGGTGTTGCTGACTCGATCCTTAGCCTGCATCAGTTCAGGCGGCTGGTCGTAATGGCGCCTGGGCTGCCGATGGCGTCACCCGACACCAGCAGTTCCACTCGGCGGTTCTGCTGCCGCCCGCCGGCGTCATCGTTGGACGCTACCGGCAAGCTATTGCCGTAACCCATCGCCGTGACCGCCGTGTTGGTCACGCCTTGCTGCACCAGATAATCGCGGACGGCTCCAGCGCGGTTCTCGGAAAGCCTTTGATTCATCGCATCGGTGCCGACATTGTCGGTGTAACCGCCGACTGCGATGACCAGTCCCGGATACGAGAGCAGAATGCCCGAGACCTTCGCCAGCTTCTCGCGTGCAGTGGGATTCAATGAGTATTTCCCGGTGGTAAACAGCACGTCGGACATGCTTACGATCAGCCCGCGAGCGCTGTCGCGTGTCTGCAAAACGGCATTTAACTGTGCTGTCAGCTGCGCGCGCATAGCCGCCTTGTCGCTGTTGGCCTGCTGCACTTCCTGCTGCGCCCTCTGTGCTGCCAGATGGGCTTGCTCTGCATCGGCCTCGGCCTGCTGCGCTGCCACATGCTGCTGATCCGCATCGGCTGTGGCGACGGCCACTGCCGCTGAGGAAGCAGCCTGGCTGTCCGCCGCGTCCGCTTGCGCTTTTGCGGCAACTGCCTGAGCGTTTACGTTGTCTGCCTGCGCGCGTGCATTATCCGATTGTGCCTTCGCTGTATCTGTCTGCGCCTGCACTTTGTCGGCCCGCGCCCTGGCGGCGTCCAGCTGCGCCCGCTCGGTCTGCCGGTTCGCGGCGTCCGCCTGCGCCTGCGACGCAACCTGCGCATCCGTGGAAGCCTGGCGCTCGCTGGCCAGTCGCGCCTCGTCAATTCTCTTCACGGCAACGGCCCTGGCATCTTCCGCTGTCTGGACAACCTGCCGCGATGTGGCAATCAACTCCTGCTGCGACGAGTGCCGCATCGTCGCCTCGCTGTCCGCCGTGTTCATCAACTCGACTGCGTGGCGATAACTGTCGCCCGCGTATTCCTCGGCGCCCTCGGATTGCGCTATCCGCACCGCATTCCGGGCTTCGAAGAATTCCAGCGGCAGTTTTGCCTTCAAAACTACCGGGTCGAACTTATAGCCTGTGGGAATATAGCCGCCACGCTCCAGAAGCTCATACTTCGCGTTAACCGCTTCGCTGGTGCCCCGGGTGTCTGCGCGTACCACATTCTCGAGCACAACCACATTGCTGGGCTGGCGAACGGCGTAATAGGGCTCCGCCGTAACAATCAGCGCGAAAGACTGCAGCTCCGTGGTCGCATGCAGCTTGCTGCGACGATTGTCGCCTACCAGCACTTCTCCCAGATTCACCGGCCGGCCCTCCGGTGAGATAGCCCAGAGGATATATGTCAGGTACTCTCCGCCAAAGGCAGTGGGCTTGTCCAGATTCCCAAATTCCGCGGTGATGGCAAGATTGCCTCTTTTGTTTTCAACTCTTGCCCAACCATCGGCCGAGGTCATCAGGGCCGTCCCGGCAAAATCCACTTTTGTCGCCTGCCCGTGGTGCTCATAGTTAACTGCCTGGACTGTGCGGCTAATGACGATCGCCCGATAAGGATTGGGCGAATCAGCCGGCTCGGTTAGTGGAATTAGTTGCGGAGAGCTCTGGGCAAACGCGCTCGCGCCCAGCATGGTTGCAACGATCAATAACATTCTGGTTTTCACATTGGTTCCTTTGGGCAGATAACTGCCATGGCGCGTTACGCCCGGCTCATGGAAATGAAGCTGAGACCACCGGCCTGAGCCTGTTCGTTCAGAGGTTTGTCACCGTCGGCCATGCACATACGGGAGGGCATGGAGGTGAAAGATCCCGAAAGCGCTCAGGAGCCACAAAACCATCGCGATAACGACGACTCCATTGAGAATCGACTTGATGTTCGATTGCATGGGGATGAACCGGTTCACAAGCCATAGCAAAAACCCAACGATAATCAGGGTTATAACGATGTGGATCAACATACAGTTCTCTCCTTACGAACGGGCCGTGCTGATCGGGTCGTCGGAAGATCCCGATCAGCGGTTAAGGGATTACTGCTGGCCGGGGGTCGCTTCCGCAATCGTGCCCGAGCGGCCCATTTCGACGATCGCCTGCATGAAGCTCTGCGTCGACCTGGGCGCGTGCACTTCGCCGGCGAGGATGGCCCGGAACGACGGATCGCCGCCATAGATAGCGCGGGTGGAGTCGGCGTCCTGCTCGACGACAGCTCCATCGAGCGTGATCCCCGCGAAAATGCCGCGGGAACGTGAGTAGGTGAGGATTTCCGTATTCATCGTCCAGTCAGTACCGGCGGATGCGTGGCGGCCGACCGGGCCCGCTGAAGCGGATGCATCGCCGCTGACCTGGAATTTGCTCGAAAGCAGATGCTGCAGCCCTCTGTCATTCATGACGACCATGACCAGGTCGACGCCTTCGACGCCAATCTGCAGGCCCCAGCTGCCCCCGCCCACGGAGACGAATGCGGGAGCGCTCCAGCCATCAGCCGTCCGGCAGGACGCGATGCCGCGGCCGTGCTCGCCGCCAACGACAAACCCGCCCTTGACCAGATGCGGAACCACCACGATGCATTTCGCGCTGTTCATTACTTCTTCGGGAATACCCTTGTCAGGGGCGTTCATAATCGAGTGGAGTACTTCGGAAGACAGTTGCAGACGATCAATCGAATCCTGGCGTCCAGAGGCCGCCCACAGGTTTCCGCTTGTCAGCGCAACAGCGCCGGCCAGCAGCAGAGGCATAATCTTCATCGTTTTATCCTTCTTGGTGCAGAGGAGCTAAGAAAAAACTCATTTCAGATGGGCTGACTTAGCTCAGAACCAAGAGTGAGAAGATACAGAGGAACTCTGCTCCATGGTTATTCAAGCAGAGATACAAATCGATTACTGAGCCGAATTGCTCACATTTTCAGGAAAAGCGCTGCGGAGCCTGGCCAACGCCCTCTCAACCTGCTGCTCACTTTTGCTGATTTGCTTCGCGAGGTTATTCTGTTCCCCCCCCATAGAAGGTTGTTTGGGGGTATACTAGGTTGGTAGGTTATCTTCCCGTCTCGCCTCCAGCTCTCACGCCTTGCTCCAGACGAGCAACTTTCAGGTACTCAACCGGACGACTGGAGCTTCTATGAGCCTCATTAAGAAATCCGATGTAAAGACCCATCTCTCTTCGACGGGCACCTCCGTTTATCCATTCGGCCTTAAGAAGTCGGATGTAAAGCCAGACGCGAAGGGCGAAACTGCGGGCGCTCCAGCACAAGAGACAGATATCAGCATCAGCGCCAGCCGTCCGATTTCCCCGGAAGCCGTGCCGAACGCGCAAGTGGGTGGTTCGATTGGCGTTCCGGCAAACGCCGAAAACCCCGGCAGGGGCTCGTGGTAAAGTCGCCGGCTATCTTTCTCCGCGTCGAGTGCGCACTGCCCGACGGCCTGCATTTGCAACAGAAGCCGTTTGACAACGCCTGGAGGTCCGTCGAGAACGCCGCGCCCGCGCAGTTGGATCTGGCCGTCCGCGACGCCGGGTGGCACTTCATGTGGATGCAGTCTGCCTGTTCACGGTTTGGCTGCGGCTGGACAGACGACGCAGCGGCCACGCACGCGATTACACGCGCCTTGACCCAGACATTAGCCAGGTTCAATGCGGCCGAACTGGGTTTAGTGCGTGTCTCGCGATGCTTCGGCCTTCGCCTTGCCCGGGCAACGCTCCATACCCGCCACATCCAGAGGGGCGCATCGCTCGGATTGCTCGAAGAGCCCACCCTTCAACACTCTCTGCCCGCATGACAGTCGCCCGGCTGAAGACGCACGAACTGCCGATCTAACCGGCAAGTCCCGCCGAACAGGCTCAGTCGCTCGTACACAAGGAATGGAAGCAGGTATCCATGACTCTTTCGGAAATGCTTCATCCTGACGGAGAGGCCGGGTTGTCGTCTGCTTTCCCGATCTCACTTTCGGCAACAGCGAACGGTTCGCCGCTGCCCTTGCCTACGCGTATTGCCGTTATCGGTAACTATTTGCCCCGGCAATGCGGAATCGCGACTTTCACCACCGACCTGTGCACCGCGATTGCCTCCGAATATGGCAGCGCTCGGCTTTTCGCGATCCCCGTCAACGATCCGGATTCAAGCTACATATATCCCGACCGCGTCCGCATGGAAATTGAGCAGGAAGATAACGCCTCGTACGAACGCGCCGCCGAATTTCTTAACTTCAATGGAAACGATCTCGTCTGTCTCCAGCATGAATACGGCATTTTCGGAGGGCCGGCCGGCAGCCACATCCTGTCGCTGCTTCGCAGATTAAAGATGCCCCTCGTGACGACGCTTCATACGGTTCTGCGTGAACCCGATCTGAATCAGCGCACGGTGCTTGAAGAGATTGCTCATCTCTCCGACCGTCTGATCGTGATGAGCGAGCTCGCTGCCGCTCTGTTGCAAAGGGTATATGGCGTACCTTCGGAAAAAATAGACCTGATCCCGCATGGTGTCCCCGATTTCCCGTTTACCGACCCCAACTTTTTCAAGGATTTGTTTAACTCGCAGGGTAAGTCCGTCCTGCTGACGTTCGGCTTGCTGTCACCCAACAAAGGAATAGAAAACGTCATTCGAGCACTGCCCGCAATCCTTGCAAAACACGGGAACGTCACTTATATCGTGTCGGGCGCAACCCATCCCCACGTCCGCCGGCGTGAAGGTGAGCGCTACAGGGAAGAGCTGCAGGCGCTGGCCGTCGAGTTAGGCGTTGCCGCCCATGTAATCTTCAATAACCGCTTTGTCAGCGCAGAAGAGCTGGTGGAGCATGTGGGCGCCGCCGACATTTATATCACGCCCTATCGTCAGGAGGCTCAGATCGTCTCCGGCACACTGGCGATTGCGCTCGGAGCCGGCAAAGCTATTATCTCCACGCCTTACTGGCATGCACAGGAGTTACTCGCGGACGGTCGCGGGATTCTTGTTCCTTTCGACGATCCGGCGTCCATTGCAACCGCAACAGTCAGGTTACTGGATAACGACGCTGAACGGCATACCATGCGGAAGCGTGCTTATCTGCACTCGCGCGGCACAACCTGGCAGCGAACTGCCCAGGCATATATGGCGAGCTTCCAGCGTGCGCGTACCGAACGGATCCTCCGCCCACGGCCATCTTTGCAGGATATCCTCGCAGCCAGATCGACCGATGGGTTGCCGGCTCTCAGCCTTGGACACCTGAGGCATATGACAGATGACACAGGGATCCTGCAGCATGCCATTTTTTCCGTGCCTAACTGCGACGAGGGCTACACAACCGACGACAACGCGCGCGCCCTGATCGTGGCCGTCTCACTGCAGGAATCTCCGGCATTAGGCGGCGAGGTTTCTGCGAATCTCGCTTGCCGTTACCTCGCATTTCTTGAGCTCGCCTTTCACGCCAAAGTCGGCCGATTTAGAAACTTCCTCGGTTACGATCGCCGATGGCATGAAAGTATCGGATCGGAAGATAGTCATGGCCGCGCCCTGTGGGCTCTTGGAACGGTGCTCGGCCGCTCCACAAATACGGGAATGAGAGGCGCAAGCGGCCAATTGTTCGAGTCCGCCGTCGCCGCCACATTGACCTTCACCAGCCCACGCGCATGGGCGTTCTCTGTTTTGGGTATGCAGGGATATCTCGACTGGTTTCCTGGAGACCGGATCATTCAGGGGACGCGCAATCTTTTGGCAAACCGTCTGCTTGACCTTTACGAGCGCACGCATTCGCAGGACTGGCAGTGGTTCGAGGAGAGCCTCGCCTATTCCAATGCCCGCCTCTCTCAGGCGCTCATTCTCGCTGGATGCAACGGCAAAAACAGAAGAATGATCGATGTGGGCTGTGAATCTTTGAAGTGGCTTGTTGCCCAGCAGCATCGGGATGACAAACATGTATTTGTCCCGATCGGTTCCCGAGGCTTCTTCCCGAAAGGGAAAGAAAAGGCTCGCTTCGACCAGCAGCCGGTCGAGGCCTGCGCCACCATTGCCGCCTGCCATCAGGCATACCGAGCCACCGGAGAAAGCTTGTGGCTGGAGGAAGCATGGTCCGCCTTCCGCTGGTTTCTCGGAGACAACGACCTGCAGGTTCCGCTCTACGATGCCGCGACCGGAGGGTGTAGGGATGGATTGCATCCGGACCGCGTAAACGAAAATCAGGGGGCCGAATCGACCCTCTCGTTCCTCATGGCTCTCCTGGAGATGCAAGCCATGGAAACCTCTGCCGCCAGCCAACAGAACAATGAAATGAGTGTTTGCCTTTGACCCCCATTCTTCTTCCGCCCACACAGCCCGCATACCATTATGGTGACCCGCATTCCCGCGACACCGATCCGCAGCTTTGCCTCTTCACTCGCCATCCTGGAAATCCGATCCTGAGCCGGGATAACTGGCCTTATCCGGTCAACAGTGTTTTTAATGCGGGCGCTGTGCATTTAGCTGACGGCGACACCTTGCTGCTGTGCCGTGTGGAAGATCGGCGTGGACTATCGCATCTGACCGTGGCGCGCTCCGCAAATGGGTTTGACGATTGGCGCATCGATCCGACACCGACTTTTCCGGCAGAGCCGCGGGAGTATCCCGAAGAGATCTGGGGTATCGAAGATCCGCGCATTACTTATGTGCCGGAGTTAGAACAATACGCCATTGCCTATACTTCCTTCGCCCGCGGTGGTCCGGGCGTTTCGCTCGCGCTCACTCGCGACTTCAGGCGCTTTGAACGTTACGGCGTGATCATGCCGCCGGAGGACAAGGATGCCGCTCTGTTGCCGCGAAGGATCGGCGGGTACTGGGCTTTGATCCATCGGCCGATGACAACACTCGGCGCTCACATGTGGATCTCGTACTCGCCCGATCTGCGGCATTGGGGTCGCCACAAGATCATGCTCGAAGCTCGCCGCGGCGGATGGTGGGATGCCAACAAGATTGGCCTCTGCTCGCCGCCGATTGAAACTGCCAAGGGCTGGCTGACGCTGTACCACGGTGTCCGGAAGACGGCCTCCGGCAGCATCTACCGGATCGGTCTCGCTCTCTTCGATCTGGAGAATCCGGAAAGTTGCCTGCAACGCGGTGATTCCTGGATGTTCGGCCCGGAAGCAGCGTACGAACGCGGCGGAGATGTCAAAGATGTCGTCTTTCCCTGCGGGCAAACCGTCGGCGCGGATGGTGACACGATTCATCTCTATTACGGAGCGGGAGACTCCTGCGTGGCCCTCGCCACCGGTAGCGTCCGTGAACTTCTTGCCTGGCTGGATGCCAATTCGAGCGCGGGCGATGCAGCGACATCATAGCGCTCGGGAGAATCGATCTATATGAACAGCGCGAGGCTGAACAGGCCAACTGTATTTCCGCGGTTACTCTGGATGCGGCGAACGTGTCCCCTATGCAGTTCCATTGAATTTAAGGCGGCCGAACCGGAGTGGCTCGACGGCGTGCTCGCTATCTTCGGTCATCGGGCCGTCCGTTGCGTGAATTGCTGGCGCCGGTATTACTCGTTTGCAAAAGCGAACAAGCATGAACAATAAAGATTGCGCGGTTATCACCGGCCAGTTTCCGGTCCAGCGTACTTCGAACGAATTACTATTCCTGCTACATCCGGCTTCTCCCACTTCGGAGATGTTGCTCCGTCCGCAGCTGATGTGGACCAAGGACAATTTGGAAAGTGTTCCCGTGTGCCTGAGATGTAAGCATGATTAACGGTAACAGGATGAATTGCTCCTTGACCCTGCTTATTCGAAATCGGTCGAATCAGGAACCGGGGAACGCCTTCTCGCGACCCTGGTTCGCGACAACCGCCATCACGCTTCACCGGTTATGCCGTTTCGGAGAAGTCCAGCAAGACCTTTTGCTGTCCTGCCTCACCATCGGCCAGGCGTACTGCCTCCTGGAAGTCCTTCAATGGATACCGCACAATCACTGGTGGCGTAAGTGCTCCGTTCGACAACATGGTGAGTAGATCGCTCGTCGCTGCGCGCACTTCCTCGAGCGGCTGAGTAGTCACCCAACGTGGAAGCCACCACCCACGAACCGTCGCTGTCGAATAAATCAGACGCGGAGCGAAGACCGGCATCATGAATTTCGCGGGGTCCGTCTGCCGATGACTGGAAAGGGCTCCATACACAAGCATCGTTCCACCGGGAGCGAGGTTGCGGACAACCTCAGCGCCAGGCTCGCCCGCAACGCAGTCAATCGCTCGTTCAACGCCCTTACCCCCGGTCAATTCCTGTAACCGTGACCGGAGATCCTCGTCGGCTGTGCAGATCACCTCATTGCCTCCGAGGCTCCGTATGATCGATTCCTGCTCGCGCCGCCGAATGACGTTGATCGTCTTGAATCGATACTGCTGCGCCAACTGAAGCACGAACTTCCCCACGCTGGATGCACTCGCCGTCTGCAGGAGCCAGTCGCCCTCCTTGAGATTGTGAGCCGATCTCGTCAATGCCCATGCCGTCAAAGGATTGATATAGGAAGTGGCGGCGGCTGAATCGTCCAGGTCGTCTGGAACGGGCACGAGCTTCTCCGCTGGGCACACGATCTGCTCGCGCCAGGTGTTCCACGTGTGAACGAAAACTACACGCGTTCCGGCCATCGGACTTTGCACGCCCGGACCTACGGCCTCCACAATCCCCACGGCTTCAATGCCCGGGCTGGCCGGCAATTCAGGCTGATAGCCATAGCGCCCGCGCACCATATGCAGATCCGATGCATTGATCGGGCTCAGCAGCACTCGGACGAGCGCTTGGCCGGTCGCCAAAGGCGGAGCAGGGATCTCTTCCAGTTTCAATACGCTCTTCGGTTCACCGGTCTCGCGAAAGATCAATGCTTTCATCAATACCATCCTGAGTCTTCAGGCGACGGCTGATTCCGGCCAGACAGAGCCATGATTCATGCCAGGTGCTGGCCAGCGGGATCCCGGATCCTCATGTTTGGCTAGGACGCGCGCGCCTCTCTCGCCGACCCGTTCCGGGCTTCGATGGCCGTGACGGAGTTCTTGAACGCCTTCTCCAAAACCCCCTTGCCGACGGTGCCGAGCACCAACCCAAGGAACCATCCCTTGAGGGTCTTGCCGTCGCGTACGACGACTACGTCGATGTCTGTCAAACCGTCCGGGCGGCGGGTGAAGTTGTAGGTGTGGCCGGACGCGCCGCCCCACGTGTTGGAGTCGGTCGTCTTGAGAACGACGTGGTTCGGATTCGACCAGTCGTAGTGCAGGCGTTCCCAGATGCCGCCCGAGCCTTCGGTGACGTCTGCTTCCGACGGGCCGCGGCTATGCACCTTCAGATACTCATCGGCGCTGTTGCCAAAGAGCTTCGAGCGGCCAGGCCCGAAGTCAGTGAGCCCGGCGATGTACTGCTCGGGCGTCGAAGTGGTTGTCTGGTGCATATGGATCGTGGACATGTAGGCTCCTTTCGATTTCCGCGACTTATGGGGTTTTGAGTCCGAGTTTTGATTACTCAGGTCGATCACGGTCGTTCTGCGCTGGACATAGAGGGCCTGTGAGTGGTGGTGGGGGAAATTGCGCGGCTTAGAACAAGCTCCAGAGCGGCATCGAGCTCACGAGCAACCTCATCCACCTGTCGATCGCCGAACTGTCCGAACAGGGAAGATGGTCGATCGTATTCGAAAACCGAACCCCCGTCCCGATCTTCATAAAGGACGACTCGCAGGGGCGCATACAATCCGGCCGCCAGTCGATGACGAGTCATTCTCGATGCAGTAAGTGGGTTGCCAATTTCGTACTGCACAGCGTTGCGCGCGTAACCAGTGATTCCCAACAAGCTGCCGTGATCGCGGGACAGGAAGATCGCGAGCTCCGGCCCGGCTTCGAGTTTCTCCTGCAACTGCTTTGTATCTCCTGAAGCAATAGCCGAGGTGATCTCAGGATTAAGCTTCGGCAGCGAGGATTCGAGGGCTGCTCGCACTTCCGCAAAGCTGTTCGTTGACCGGATGACGACGTGCTCCACCTGAATGGTACGCGCTGTTGTAGTCACTGGCAGTTAGCCCCCTGAAAGGCGGTGGTCTTTAATCTGCAGCTGATTCTGGCCGGACGGTCATGAGCCTGATGCCGCGCGCGAATGACTATTCACCGAGAAACACATCATCGTTGGTATCCACAAACGGGCTGGGAAAATCCTTCTTCAGGAGAGTTATCGCGCGCCGAACTGGAAATTTGGACATTCTAACGCCTGAACAAAGCTGTTTGCCACCGGCTCAAAGCGAAAATTCAATAATC
>CAZSWI010000011.1:0-1610 GCA_964610635.1 uncultured Acidobacterium sp. | reverse complement strand
CATCCCAGTAGACTGAACCAGCATGAGTGCGTCAATTTTCCGCAACCACTCCCCCCGCCCCGCATCCTAACAACGTTCGAAGATCGCGAATTCGTCCCCACCCGTTACGCACATGAACGCCGGGAATGACTGCCGATTGGAGGAACGATGAGCGCCCAAGCCAATCCCTCGCCCATCCAGCGCGGCTCTGCGCTCCGTGGTCAGACTGTCCTTGTCATCGGCGGCAGCGCCGGTATTGGTCTTGAAACCGCCCGCCAGGCCCACGCTGAAGGGGCCAGCGTCATCCTCACCGCCCGCAATCCCGAGCCCCTCCAGCGCGCCGCCGCCGAGCTCGACGCGCTCACCACCGCCGCCTTCGATGCCACCGATTTCAACCTCCTCGAGAGGTTCTTTCGCGACCTCCCGGCCCCGCTGGACCACATCCTGGTCACGGGGCCCGGTCCCTACTACGCCCAGCTGGCAGACTTCGATTTCAACAAGGCGCAGCGCGAGGTCGATGCACATCTCTGGCTGCCTCTGCACCTCGCTCGCCATGCTCGGAACAAAGTCCGCCCCGGTGGCTCTCTGCTCTTCATGAGCGGTACCGGTGGCCGCGGCGTTTCGAAAGGATTCGTCCTCATCTCAGCACTCACCGCCGCGATTCCCGCCATGGCGAAGATCCTCGCCCTCGAACTGGCGCCTGTCCGGGTCAATGTTATCGCCGCCGGCTTCGTTGACACGCCGTTGTCCGCGCAGCTCCTCGGCGATCAAATCGAAAACCGTCGCAATCAACTGCGCGCTACGCTTCCCATCCGGCGTGTGGTCGAACCCTCCGACGTGGCCAAACTTGCCGTCCACATCATGACAAATTCCGCCCTCACCGGTGCGACCTACGACATCGATGGCGGTCAGCAGCTCGTCGCCTGAGTCTGAAGCTCGTTAAAGAAATGTTCGAGGGAATCCGCGACTCACCTTGGGGTACTCATCGGCGCTGTTGCCAAAGAGTTTTGAGCGGCCAGGCCCGAGTCAGTGAGCAGCGCAACGTACTGCGCAGGCGTTAAGGCCGTTGACTTGTGCGGATGAATCGTGGGCCGTGCCGGTCTCTTTAGCTACGTGGTTAAGGCTTCTGTTCTCGCCGCCGCCCATCACGGTGGTACGGCGCGGCACAGAGAGACAGTTCCGAACCCTGGCCTGCTGAGTATATGGCGCGCCCTGAGAGATTCGAACTCCCGACCTACTGATTCGTAGTCAGTCGCTCTATCCAACTGAGCTAAGGGCGCGCGGGAAGAGCCTGCACACTTCGTTGAGAATAGCAGTTCCACCCCGCCCCGATCAATCGGAGCGCGACTCCCGGCGATGACCGCATTCTGCTTCAGCGTGTCCAGCTTCAGTGGGTCGCGGTCAGCGCGTCCGGTTCACCTTTTCCGGCCGGCGCGACCGGCGCGGCGTGTATCCGATCAGCACCAGTCGGCGGTTCGCCGTGGCAGCGCCGCCGCCTCTTTCCCCTCGGCTGGCTCCGCCCCCGCCCCGGCGGCCGGCTGCTCACCAGCGGCTTCCAGTTCTTCTTCGGTCAGAATGAATCGCCGGATGTACCGCAGCGGCTCTTCCCACACCGCCATCTGCTCCAGGTG
>CAZSWI010000010.1:0-32781 GCA_964610635.1 uncultured Acidobacterium sp. | reverse complement strand
CTGGCGAACCCGCAGGGCTTCGCCGCGCTCAACTTGCTTCGTGTGATCGTTCAATGGGGCAGGCAAACCTTTGATTGAATCGGGACCGTAGCCCGGCCTCGGAGTGACCACGTATACCGTGGACCTGGTATCGGGCTATTTGGCGGGTTTCTGCGCGGGGATCGGACGAGTCGCGCCCCGTTGCGCCGTCGCGTGCTGCTTTCGAAAGCCCGAGTCAGCGGCATGACGGCATCGCGGAAGGTTTCCCTGTTATAGGTTGAAGTTGGGCGGCGTGAGCTGGCCCTCTCTAGAAAGGGATGTCATCGGAATTGATGTGGGACTGGTCTGCGTTTTGGCCGGGATCCTGGTTCGCGATTTGGACGGATGAAGCAGTTCCGGAAGCCGCGCCAGCCCTGTATCGACGGTACCAGCCGCGGTCGGGCTCTGTATCGCGCCACTGAAGAAGGTCGTTCAGCCGGTGCAGAGCTTGGCGGTCGGAGAGAGCGTCAGCCAGCGTGGCGAGAAAATTGTAGTCTTTCTCAGCCAGGCATCGACGCACATGGTCGAGCATGGGGTGAATCGTCCAATCGAGATGAGCGGGACATTCGCAAAGCAGGTCCCTGAGGCGCCCAACGGGCGTGGAGACAGACAACCCGTCGAGCATGGCGAAAAGGCATTCGAAAAAGAGTATCCGACCGACGACGTAGTGGGGTGCGGGCGTCGGGATGCGCCATGCTCGGACGATCTGGTCGCGCGCCTCCTCTACGCGATCCAAAAGGAGCAGCACGCGAGCCAGATGCGTGTATGTACTATGCAGTTCGAAGTTTTCGCGCAGGCATTCACGCAGTAACTCCTCGGCTCCGGAGTAATCGCCGGACAGATAAGCGTCCAGGGCTGATTCTCGCGTCGATTGGGGGTGGGGGAAATGAGCGGGAGAAGAGTCCGGAGGCAGCGGCTGCCAGGATTCTTTTTGCGCAAAGGGATCGGATAAGTCGAGAATTTTGCGCTCGCCGAAGTCGACCACCTGTTGCCACGCGCCGCTGGCGCTGCGGTTACCAGCCAGACGGCGGACGGTGTGGCCCCGCAGGAACGCCCGGCTTCCTACGGGCGGTTCCGTCATGGCCTGTTCGATGTCTCCGATCCCGTCGATGCGATGGGTGAGGGCACCGGCAGCATCGAGAGACTGAAAGATGCCTTTGCCGCCAAGCTGGCCAAAACGCGTTTCCAGCTCGAGGAACTGTGGGCGTGAGTCGAGAACGGCGCTCAGATCGGCGAACCCAAGGCCATGGCCGCGCAGGACAGCTTCCACTTCATCGCGGCTCTTATAACGATGGGCGGACGCGCGGGATTCAGAATCCGGAAGCAGGAACTGAAGAGGGTCCCGGATGGTGTCTTCGGCGCCGGAAGGATGGGAGAGATCGGCGGGCAGGCGCTCGATGGTCTCATTAAGGACGGCCAACGCACTCCAGCGGAGATTGAGCGTGCGGGCGTGAGCAGAGTAGAGGGCGTATTTAATGCCCCAGTCGAGGGTTTGTGCGATGCATGCGGGCCCGTTGTCGAGGAGGTCGAGGACTATACGCCACTGGCGGCAGACGTCGGGCGCCCAGGCGGGCATGAAGTCGTCGCGAAGATGGTTCTCCGCGAGGGCGAGGTAGTGACGCTGTACTTCGACGGCGGTGAGTTCGCCCCCACCAACCATGCGGAGCTTCGCTTTGCAGGTGACATCGCCCGTGACGGTTCGAAGCGCCTTCACGGCATCGGCGAGGCGAACCGGCCTGCCCGGCTCGAGCCCCGCGTCGGCCATGGCCAGGATCAGAGCGGTGACTCCAACCTTCAGGAAGTTCGCGGTCTGCGAACAGAGGCTTTCTCCGCAGAGCACGTGGAGGCGGCCATAGCCCTCGCACAGGGGTTCGGATTTCGTATGCCATATGCCGCGGTCGTCGGTGGAACTATTGGAGACGACCGAATCGAAGAACGCCATGCGCGGAGCAAGCGTAAATTCGAGACCCGGAGAGAACGGATCGAAACCGCCCGCACCGGTGTAGACGATGCGCGTGACAAGGTGGGGGATCATTTGGTTGCGCAACTCATAAGCGGGCCGAGTGTGCAGGTAGGATTCGTGACAGGCCCAGGTGGTTTCGCCGCCGCTCAGGTCGACATTGCTGCGGAAGCAGATGATCTCGGCAGTGGACGAGCCGCCATCCGGCATAGAGGAAATCAGGCTGGCGAGGATGCGGTGACCAGCCTCGATGTATTGCACGGCTTGCCAGGGATCCACGCACTCCCCAATGGCTAATTCAGGATGCAGCCCGGCATCCACGTAAAAACGGGAACCATTGACCAGGAATATGCCGTCGTTTCCTGAGCCATCGGGGAGATGCGCCAGTCTGCGGCGCGCGGCGAGCATGAGGGAGCGGACAACGGACGTGGGAGGACTGGCGGTTCCGTCCCGGCGAATGCCGGCGAGGGCGTACTCCGTTTCGACACCGAAGAGTGGTTTGGCCATGGTTCACCTCCTTGGAGTGCCGATGCTGCGCGCCTATTGTCCACCTTGTTGTCTGCTGGCTTCGAGGAAGGCAGTGGAGTTGCCGCTGGCGAGAGCGCGACGGATGGCTTCATCGCCGGCGGCAAGCAGCCGGTCGGCGGCGGAGCGAAACTCGGGTAGCGCACCCGGGGTATTGGGGCCGGCGCCGGAGGCCGGATCGCCGCTGGGGTCGTCACTATATCGTTGGCGCAGAGTCATGACACTTTCTCCTGTTGGTTGGGGGTTTGAAGGGCGGGTGTGGATACGAGGCGGGGGATCGAGAGCGAGTTCAGCCCATCGAGTAGGCCGGTGAAGGTGGCTGCACCGTCGAAAATTGGCTGACTGTCGCGACGCGTGAACGCCAGAGGATTGTCCATGGCGACGGTGTGGTAGACAGGCCAGCCGAGGCGGTCATGCACTTTGAAGGTGATCCGGTCCCAGTCGATGAGTTCGACCTTCACACCCTCCCGCGCCGCACGGCGCAGCAGCATGGCGCGAGTCCAGGCGCGGGTGTCTTCAGGCGGATTTTTCACGAAGTACGCGATGCGTTCCGCCGGGACCAGCTCCTCGACAAAGCCGGCGGCTTCATAGGCGCGGTACAAGCCCTCGTCGTTCAGGCTGGAATAGAGGTGGTCGATGAGCTTGATTTCGGGAGAAGACCAGTCCAGCTCGGGACGTTGCTCCATGGCTCTCTCGACGATGAGCATCTTGAGAACCCAGTCGAGGCGAGGCGCCAGAGACATCCAGTCGCGGCGAGAGAGCTTTTCGAGCGTGTCCTCCCACAGAGCAACGAGCTCGCCGGCGCGAGGAACCACGCCTGCGAACTCGCCCGCTGCCTGATGCTGCTTCACTTCGTCGAGATAAGCGCCAAGCAACTCCAGAGCTGTAACGCGTTCGCCACCGATGAGGCGCGCGGTGGCGCGCAACGACGGATCGCGGCTGAAGTCCTGTAGAGCCTCGAGCGGATCGTCGAGGATGAGACGCGCGTTCACGCAGCCGAGCTCAAGCAGGACCAGACCCAGCTGCATCACCCCCACGCGCAACAGCGCCGAGCCGTGCGCCAGAGCTGAGTCGAAGAAGATGACGTGCAGCCGCGCCCCCCCTGTTGGATCCTCTGCGAGCGAGGAACCGGCGTGGGGTTCATCTCTGGCGTTGACCAGAGGGCGATCATGGGTCGTCTGCATTCCGCAGAGGGTCTCAAAAAAATCGGCGCGCTGGCTGATCTGATAGCGAGCCGACGGCTTGCGGTTCTCGCTGCCAACCTTGCCCTGACCGGTGAGCAGAATGCTGGCTATCTGCAGCGACGCGAGCCAGGGGAGATAGTGGGGTTTGCGGCGGAAGATGTTATCGAACGTGCGCCGGCTGATGAGGAAATTGAGATGGCTGCCCCAGGAGTGGCCCATGCCGTCACTGTTATTGACAAGCACCTGAATGCGGCGATCGTCGTCGCGCTCCTCATTGGCCTCGTCCAGAGCCGTTCGCACAATGCGAAGCATCGCGTGCCATGCGGCAAGATGATCCCAGGCGTCAACCACCTCCGGCAAACAAACTTCGTTATGGTCAAGATCCACGTACGCACAGCTTCCATTCCCTGCCAAAAAGCGGCGGCCAACATCCTGGGGGTCGGAACTCCATCCGCTCGCCCAGGAAGAAGTCTGGCCGCCGGAGCTGCCGTGGAAAGCCGGCGCAGAAGGGATAGACCATTGGATTCCCAGCCAGTTGTTGCGGGATTCGGGAAAGCCCCTGATTTTGGCGAGGAGCGCACGCGAAGCTTCACCTCCGGTGGAGGAACCACGGCCGGCTCCGGCAACGAAATTGCCAAGCTCGATATCCGCGCCACACAATTTCGGCAGGACCAGAGGGTTGCTCGGCATCGCGGAATGGTTCTTCATCTCACGCCGCCTCGACACAGTAGCGATGTTGTTGATTGAGCCTGTGCTCGACCATGTCCACACGGACCACGTCCACGTCCTCGGGCAGATCGTGCAGGTAGTTGCGGGCATTGACCGGTGTGAGCGCGCCGGGCGCGGCAGCCATGAACCGGGAAACAGCGGTACCCATGTCAGCGGAAGTGATTCCAGCGGGTCCGCCTTCGGCTTCGCGAACGCAGGCACGCTCCATGGCCGTGTGGGCGATCGCTTCAAGATGAGCACCGCTCAGCAGGTCAGCCGCTCGAACCACGCGGCGCTTGCCATCGCGCAGAGTGAGGATCGCCAGCTCGGTATCCGTGGTTGACGCGAAGAGCTGTCCGACTGCCATATCGAGCAGAGCTTCGCGCGCCACCGACGGTCCTTCGCCGTTCGCGGCGTAAGGAATGTCGGCAGGCATGTGACGGCTAAGAATCAGGCGCGCCGCGTTTTTCTTCGGGCGGGGAATGTTGAGCACCAGATCGCCCAGGCGCCCGGGGCGGAGCAGAGCGGGATCGAGAGCGTCCAGACGATTGGTAGCGGCCATCACGACGATGTTGCCGCGCTCTTCGAGGCCGTCGAGCTCGGCCATGAAGGCGTTGAGCATGCGATCGTCGATACGGTGATGCGATCCGCCGCGTGCTGCCCCGATTGCGTCGATTTCGTCGAAAAACATTACGACCGGCGTGGACCCGGCGGCCGCAGCTTCGCGGGCCACGCGGAAGATTTCGCGATAGCGCTGCTCGGTGGCCCCATACCAGACGCTGTTCAGAGCTCCGGGCTTGACATGAATGAAACGCGAGCGGGCGCCTGGCGAGAGGCCAGCCAGCCATCTGCAGGTGGAGCGTGCCAGTCTCGTCTTACCGTTTCCGGGGGGGCCTTGCATAAGCACCGAGCGGCGGCGCGGAAGCTTGTATCTGCGCGTCATCTCACCATGGAAAAAATGAAGGGCCAGCATTCTCTTCAATTCCTCGATCTCGCGATCGAGGCCGCCGATGTCGTCGAAGGAGTCGGTTGGAGTCGTCTCGATGAAGTAGTCCTCGCCCCTGGAGGACTCGATGCGCTCCAGCGCAAGGCCGGCCAGGCGATTGAAGCGCACTGCGTCGCCGGCTTTGAGTTCCTGATCGCGAAGCGCAGCGCCCGGCACGACCACCAGTTCCTCATCGCGCGAGCGCAGCACCACCCGGCCATCGGCAAGGTGGCGGCTATAGTCGGCGACCTCTCCGGTGGGAAGAATCGCAGTCTCCGATTTGGCGACGATGAAGTTCCGTTCCTGGCTGAGGAAGACCTCGTCGCCAGGGGCGAACTGTTCGCGGGGAAGCTCTTTTGCAATCTGCACTACCCTCTGCTCGCTCCCGGTCTGCACGATGGCGCCCGCCACGCGGGGAGTGCCGGCCAGGCCGAGAAACACCGCGGGAAAGAAAGGCGGTGTGGTTAGGCAATCGATCAGTTGCCGCAGCTCTCCCTGCTGCTGCTCAACCGCCGACAACGCCTCGTCCATGCGCGTGAGTCGTGTGAGCAGCTGGCGATCAATCGCGGCTTCGTTCTCCGCGGCGTTCTTGCGCAGCTGCGCCAACAATGCCAGACGACTGTCGAGCGAGCTCGGATTCCCGGATCCCGCCAGAATCGGTTCCAGCGCCTGAATCACTTCGTCCGTTGCACCGGTTGAACACTTTGTCTCCGCCGTTCTACGCGCCATCCGATTTGTCCTCCAATGCATGAAATACATAAAAGCCTCTCGCTTGCGTTGTGCCTCTGCGATTGCCAAACATGCTGAAGCTGAGACCGAAAGCCGTGTCGTTCGCGACGATGGCCACGCACCACGCCCGGGGGAAGGCCGTGCGCATCACGGCTTTGTCGTCGGCGGAGAAAAAGTCGCGCGCGTAGACGCAGCTCTTCTGCGCCTCCGCCGTGCACGACTTCCCGATGCACCACTCGCGAACCGGATGCGAGTGCCAGTAGCCGAGAAACACCTCACCGCGCCCTCGCGAACGCAGAGTCGCTGCGGCCGCCGTCCAGGTTTCCGGCGTGAAGGTCAGCCTCACGCTGGTTCCGCTGGTGCATTCCGCCGGAATCTGCGCGGAGACTTCGGCGAAGATTTCTGCCGCGCGGGCATCGCACCACAGCCTGCCGATAAGGATGCCACCGGTCTCCGTGCCCTGTTGCTGGCGGGTCTGCTCTGCGGCTTCCTTCAGAACCCTGGAAGCGACGAAGACCGGGATATCCTCGACGTCAAGGATGCCGAAGGGATTTGCCCGGACGAGGAATTCGTCGATCGAGCCATCCTGCAGCGGAAGACTCGGCGAGCTGTCCTTGACGACGAGCTTGCCCGCTTCGCGGATTTCCCCAGCCGGGTGAGCGGCCACGATGTATGAGCACACGTCGCCTGCGCGCAGCTTGTTTTGCTCGACGAGCACCGAGGCAAGCGCTCCTGCGCGGTCTTTGAAAAGGGTGTTCGGGAAGTCCGATGCGACCGGCGGCCAACCAGGCTGTTCGATCTGGAGACGAAGACCACGGCACAGGGGCTGGCCACTGGCCGGTTCCCAGAGAGGGAGAATGGACGCATTCTCATCTTCGACGCGGGCGGATAACAACCCGCGCCTCTGAAAATGGAGACGCGTCCATTCGTGGATTGGCTCCCAGTCGCACTCCGCGGCCACGGTGCCCAGAATGGTGCCGTCTTCGCCGAGCAGCGTGATGGAGAACCTGTATGGGAACGTCAACATGGGTGTGTTGCCTCGCGTGCTTGCGGTTGTCAGCACATTCCGGCGTCGATGTTGGGTTGCAGAGTAAGCCGGTCTTTTCGCTCCAGCGCATCGCCGATTCTCTCCGACGCATGCAGGTGGCGTCCCTCGCGTTCCAGGCGCGCCTGGTAGGCAAGAGGTGCGCCGCTGGGGTCGTTGCGCGGCAGGTTCATCTTCGGCAGGACCTCGTTGATGAGTTCGCCGACGGTGTTTGCGATCGGCACGTTAGCGACAGAAAAGACCTTCTGTCCGGAGACATCGCTGATTTCGAGTTCGATTTCATCGGTAAGCGCAGGTTTTCCCATGGGTACTTCTCCTCTCATTCAGTTGGTTGGTGGTTAGAAGAAAACTCGCGAGCAGCCAGATAACAGCAAGCGGCGTCCTCGTCGAGCAGAAAGGCGGCTTCATGCGCGCAAATGCGATAAGCAAGAGAGAGCACGGCCAAACTGTGGCCGATCTCGTCCGCGGCGGGAATCGCTGGCAGACTCACCTCCAGCGCGAAGAGAGTGTGCTCGTCCTTCTTCCACGCGCACGCGCGCACCAGGCGCAGACTCCCGCAGATCGTGAGGAGGAAAGTAGCGAGCGCCTGGTGCGAGACCTGAGCGGCACCGCGCAAACGGACCAGCTCGACGGCGAAGACAACGCTGCCGCTGCCGGCCCGGATGATGGCGGGAGGCGCGGATGCAGCATCGAGCGGAGCCGAAAACTCGCCTGGGCCTCGTTCGGTGTATGACCAGCCGCTTTCGCGGATGCGCTCGGCGAGCTCGGGTGCCGAACCCCTGGCAAGGCATGGAAGCTGGATATCGGTCTTCTCCACATCGGAGTGAAAGAGCGCTTGAATTCCATGGTGGAATCCATCGAGAGCGCCGTGAATCCTGGCCTGGAGCTGCGACTCGTCGAGAACCGCGATGTCGGCGCAGAGGCGGAGACTATTTCCCGAGCGGAGGGCAACGCCGACGCCCGGCGGCAGGGAGGGATTCCGGAGAAGAACACGCTCGAGTAGCCCGGAACCAAACCCTGCCTCGGCGGGATCCTGGCTCGCGAGACAGTCCAGATGGAGGAAACACTCCGACAGCAAAGCGCGGACAGACAGCAGCGCGCCGTTCTGCGCGACGCATTGCCACTGCCATGGACCATCGGCGTGCACATCGTCGAAGCATCGAGTGAGCGTCCGCTCGGCAACCGCCCTGGTTTCGTTGGCGAGCTTCATAACGGCCTCACCTCGAGATCGAGACGCGCGCGCTTGAGCGGGCGGCGATCGATGGGAAAGCGGTCCTGGTTCTGGCGGGCCCACGCACAGGCAGCCTTGTTGAGGGCGTCGTTTTCTCTGGGGTTGAATTTCTGGTAAGTAAGCATGTCGAAGATCTGGAAAAGGATGTCAACCAGCGGAGTGCCGGGTGCGAGCCGCCCAACACAGATGAGCGGCAGGTCGGCACTCACGTTGGGGTGAAACACGCCCGAGGTAAAGATGCGCAGCATCTCGAAGGTATCGGCGCGCCGCAAATAATCCGGCGGGAACCAGATGCCCACGGCAAACCCGCACGCTTCGCCGATTTCCCCGTCACGATCGCGAACCAGGCCGCGGCAGTGAAACTCGGCGATGAAGTGCGGCGGTATGGCAGGCGCCATGCGCAGATCGAGGAGATCGCTGGACTGAGCCAGGGCCATTCCTTCCTCCCGCTGGCGATCGAGGAAGCGCTCATAAACCCGGTCAACCGCGCCGGGGGTGAAATCGCGAATCTCGCTCATGCGGCCTCCACAATTTGCCGATGACCGTCACCACAACTCACCATGTCGCCCGCGTGGATTCCAATCTGATCGAGGGTGAGATCCGCGTTGAGGTCGAGAAATGGCGCGGCCAAAGCGGAGTCGAGGAAGTCGCGCGCGCCGAAGCCGGCAGAAGCCATGCGCCGGTTGCACGCTGCGCAGCGCGCCAGGGGACGGTTCAGGCGGAGACCCAGGTTTTCGTGACGGCCGCAGCCCGGACACACCAGCTCCGAAATGAAGCGATGGCCCTCGATGCGCAGTGTGCCCAGTTCGCGCAGGGCCTGGGCGAGGGTCGTGATTGAAGGAGGGGCAAGCCAGGAGTCGATCCGCCACACGGCGTGGTCGAAGCGGCACTCGCGATTGCAGCGCTCCTGTGTTGTCTGAATAACGCGGTGCTCAGCGTCGAAGATTACCTCACGCGCAGGCGGGAGGATTTCGTGACACAGGAAACGGGCAAGCTCGAGCGCAACCAGCGAAGCGGCAAGCGCGCCGAGAGCGGACGAAGCTCCGGTGGGGAAGGCTGTTGCGCGCTCACCGCCGCAGAGATATTCCTGCCCAAGCAGCGCGTAGTCCTCGGGACCCCAGGCGCACTCGAGACAAGGTGAGCCAGGTGCCGGCGTCCAGGTGGTCATGCGCGCGAGATTCTGGCCGCCGAGAACACCGCAGTCGATCAGCGGTGTGCCCAGATGCCATGCGATCTCGCTCAGGTGCTGACGCGCGGCTCGGCTGTCAAGACAGCTCACGAACAGATCGCAGCGGAGCAAGCCTCGGGGGACATCCTCGACGCGCGCCTGGATGGGCGCGATGGCTAGGTCCGGGCGGATGCGCCCCAGCCTGGCAGCCTGCGCAACAACCTTGGGCTGGCCGAGGTCCGCTGCGTCGATATTCTGCACCGCAAGATTCGCGGGTTCGTAGGTGTCCGGGTCGACTAAGGTCAGGCCCGCGACACGCGGGATCCGCGCGATGTGAGCAAGCAGATGCGAACCAGTATTGCCGCCCGCTCCGGCCACGACGATGTGAGCCGCTTCCATTTGCATTGCCCCCCTCAGTCCTCCACTCCTCTTCGTCCCTTTTTCTCTCGCCCTGCTCGGCGTCAGTCCTCGGGCGCCCAGGAAAAACCGGCATCGAGCGCAGTCGGTTGTCCGCATAAACCGCCGCATTCCGCGCTGTAGGTCCAGCAAGGCCACTTGGCCGTCTCGTGGAACCAGAGCGCGCATCGCGGACAGCGCACCGCGGGATCGCCCAGCCCGATCGGCTGATGACAGCGGCCGCAGCGGACCATTCGCTCCGGTGGCCCCGATGCCGGGAAAGGAACAACGCTGGCGAGCGACTCCGAGGAAAAGTACAACTCGGTTGCGGCCCCGATGCTGATTTCGTCGCGATCGGAGAGGACGCGCAGACCGGCGACGGGCGGGCTGCCGTTCACGCGAGCATTCGACCCCCGCGCGGCTACCAGCGCCCATACTGGCGGTCCCCCGGCCTCTGCGGCGATCAGCCACGCAGGGCCGCCGTGGGTAACGTGTTGCGCATTGCCCGCGTCGTCGCTTTCTTCGCGGCCTTCTTCACGCTCGCGCGGCAAAGAGAGACCGGCCAGGTTGAATCGCTTCCCCTTCAGCTCCTGTGCTTCCCAGCCTTCCGCGCGATGCACCCAGAGATGCGCCATGGTTTCCTCCATCCGCGGGTAATTCTCACAGTCCCGCAAGTGGAAAAGCCGATCACTCGGCTCCGGCAACCCGCTCGAAAAACCAAAAAGGCTGAGAAAAGATGAAGATGAGTACTGGAAAAAAGATTCGCAGAATCAATTGCGACCACCGCCAGTCACATTTCACTTGATGTTGTGGAAAGAGTTTGTCCATCGATCTGCGATTTTGGCGCAGTCCTCTGAATATTTTCGTGCCATAATGCGGGCTGTTTCGGAGACACGCAATGGAACGGGAATCGCTGCTCGACTTTCAGAAACTGTGTCGGATTCTGACGGCAAAGGAGGAGCACACGAGAAAAGAAGCGTGGCTCGGTTTGCCGCGGCGGCACGCTGTGCGGGCCTTTAGCCACGCGGAGTTGAAGAAGCTGCGCGAGCTGCTGGTGAGCGAGCAGAACATGGATTGCCGCACCTGCGGCATTCTTTCCTTCACGGAGGTGCTTCACTCCGTGGGAGGTCTGCCGCCGGCCGAGCATCTCTCCGACTGGCTGTTCGAGCCGTTCTGGCGGCACCGCAGGGAGACCGAGGCCGGTCATCGGGCGCTGGTCTTCAGCGTGTATGAGAAGGAAGACATTCGCGACACGCCGGCACAGATTGCCATTGCGCGCCTGCTGCCTTCCTCGCATTATCGTGACACCAGCTTCCGTCACGTCTCGATCGAGCATCCCGAGTGGGACGATACCGGCATCAACCAGGCGCGGGCGGTATGTTTTGTGGGGCGGCCTTTGATGTTCAGCCATTGCAGCATGGTCGAACATTTTCCGCGCGAACTGCGCTACTCGATTCTCCCGCCGGAATCCGGCAACCCGGATGATTTCTTCTGTGTGACCGAGAATCGTCCCAAAGCCGGCGCGCGGAAATTCCAGACCGTTCAGGAGGGATCGCGCCGCACCGACTACGCAATCGTGCAGCGCTTCCCCATGGTATTTGGCGGCCACAACGTCATCGTGGTCGTCATCGCCGGCGCCAGCAGCCTGGGAACTGCGGGTGCGGCGCGATGGGTTGCCAGGTATCACTGGACCGAGAAGACCATGAGCGAATACGCCAGAATCTCCGGCCTCAAGAACATCGACCGCTACACCCGTCTGGAAGCGCTCCTCGAAGTCAGCGCGACTGTGCACGATCCCGCCCGGCCGTGGACGCCGAACGTCGCCGAAAAAGCTCTATTCGTTCAGCGGAGCCGAAATCTGCTCGATCTTCCGGCCCGGATTACTCTGGCCACCGACTCCGGCGTCCTCACCCATGCCGCGGATGTTCGCTATTTACTCTTCGACGAACACGAAATGGACTTCGGCGACACGGATTCTCCGGTTGTCACCGCCTTCCTCGTCAAGTGCTGCCTCGATGACACACGCGAAGTCTCGATCGCCGACCTGATGACCGACACGCGGCTCTGGCCGGGCGGAATTCCCACTCCACGCAGGAACAAAGTGTTCCTCACCGATCATCTGCAGCGGCGCAGCCTGAACGGGCTGGTCGAAGTCGCTGCCCATTCGATCCGCTTGGGAAGATGTGATCTTGTGGTTGTTGCGGCGGCACCGGCCCCGCCAGCGCGGATGCCAGCGGTCGGCGTCCCGCGCAAATCGCCTCCAATCGGCTCCAGGGGCCTCGCGCCGGGCAAGCGCGTGGTTCGAAATAAATGAGTTGCATTTTTGGTTTCTTCTCCGCTGCCCTGAGGGATTGACAGCAGTCGCCAATCCGCTAAATTTCCTCACGCAATTCATTCCAGAGGTTCAGGCGCGCCACAGTTCCCCACGATCTCTCGGTGTGCCGAAAACAGCGGGAGGAAAAAAATGAGTTCTATTCAGCCAATCCATCTGGATACCGAGCTTCTGACCAGGACACTGAGCCGGTATCACCAGGATTTGCGGCGGCTGCGCCGCAACGTCATCGCAGCCATTGCGCGCGCGGAAGCGGCTCAGATACTGGCCGATGAGCTGGAAGCTAATTTGCTGGCCCTGGTCGAACTTCTCGGCGGTCCTGAGGGCGGCCAGGCAGGCACCAGCATCGCGCTGGGCTTGGGATCGCGGGTTGGGATCGAACCTGCGCCCATTGCTCGGAACCTCGAAACGTTCCCGCGAACCGACGGATTCCTCGACGTCAGGATCGATTGCAGCGAAGACACTGTCACCCTGTCGCCGCAGCTCGGCAGTCTATTCGTGTTTCTTGCGGAGGGCCCCAGTTCCGACCCCAGGGAATCAGTGGTCGGTTGGAGAACGCGCGACGAGATTCTCGCGCATCTTCAGTCGCTCATCAAGAAAGAACAGAACTCGCCCTCCAAAGACACTGTTACGCAGACCGGAAAAGAAGATGACCCGAAGATCCCCCCTTCCAGGGTTCCCAAGCTCGTCTATCTGCTGCGCGAGAAGCTGGGGCCGTACGGCCGGCTGATCGAAACGAATAAACAAAAGGGCTGGCGCTTTTCCCTGCGGCGCGGCGACGCCGGGAACCTGGTGCAAACCAGGCTCGCCGGCGGCGGCAAACCGGCCGCGGCACGGAACCGAGCGAAACCGCGGTCCAGGCCGCAGTTTGTAGCCAGCTCCGTGGGGAGCGACTGACGGCAGTCCCTCGATACGTGACCAGGATGGTCCTTGCTGGTCGCGCGAGGCTGATAAGCTGTTCGCATTCACTCTCAGGGAGCTTAACCGGATGCCGATTCGCGGCGTGGTGTTCAGTCTGTCGCGGCCGCCAGTCCGAATCGAAGTCGACTCCCCCGGCAAACTCCGCGCCGCGGTGGGGAAGAAACATCTGCCCGTAGCTTTGGTGATGAGCACCGAAGACCTTGCGCTGCTGGCTCAGTGCGCCGAGCTGTTCGTGAACCGGCGCCAGAAGGATACGCGCAAAGGACTCTCCAGAATCCTTCTGGGACAACACGATCGCATTCCTTATCTCGATGCGCCCTTCACATCCGAGGGGCGCATGAGGCAATCCGTGGAGGTGCTGCTCCGCAACTCCGAGAAGTCCGCAGCGCATGGAATCTACATCCTCGGCGTGGACGGGCGACTCTTCGCGAAGGTGTGGAAGGGCGCGCTGGAGTGCGAGGCTCTCACACCAAAGGTTCGGGCCAGGACCGAATTGTCGAGCCTGCTTCCCGAGCTGCCGGGCGAAGAGTGGGTGAGCCAGCGCTTCTGGGGTGAATCGGAGGCCTGCCATCTGGTGCGACAGCTCATTTTGCGTGCGGCGCCGATCGACGATCCGGTTCTCATCCTCGGCGAGACGGGAACTGGCAAGGGCGTGGCGGCGAATGCGATTCATGAGCTGGGACGGCCCGGCAAGCCGTTCGTCACCGTGAACTGCGCGGCCATTCCCGACGACCTCTTTGAGTCGGAGGTATTCGGTTATGAGCCGGGATCCTTTTCCGGCGCGCTGAAAACCGGCAAGGTGGGTCTGTGGGAGCTGGCCCGCGACGGTACTCTGTTTCTGGATGAGATCGGCGACTTGAGGCTCGATCATCAGACGAAAATTCTGCACACGCTGCAGACGGGTATCATTCGACGCCTGGGCGGCGTGAGAGATACCAGAGTTTCGGCGCGTGTGATTGCGGCTACCAACCGCAACCTGTACAGCATGGTGCAAACCGGCCGGTTCCGCGACGATCTTTATTACCGGCTGCGCCAGTTTGTCATCATCACGCCCGATCTGCGGGACGACCCGCACAACCTGATGCTGATCGCACAGCAACTCTGGCACGAGATCACCAGAACCGATGTCCAGCTCCCGAAGGAGATTCTGGAGGAACTGGTCCGCCATCGTTGGCCCGGCAACATCCGGGAGCTGCGCTCAGTGCTGAGTTCGCTGAACAATTTCTTTGGGACCGGGGACCTGCGGCGGGAACACCTGAGCGCGGTATTCCAGCATTTTGGATTGGTGGCAGGATATGGACAGCGCCGCCCGGGGGCGGGCGAGCGCGGCACGCCGCAGTTGGAGTGCCTCAAAAACCTGCGCCGCGCTGACGACGCGATCCGGGCCTGCGAACAAGTGCTGAAACCGGTGGCGGATGGGCGGACCCTCTCTCCCCAGCTGCGGGACTCGCTCACGCGGATTCGCGTGGAAATGCGGACTCTGTTACGGAATCGTCTGTGCTTTGGCAGCCCCGAGACCTGGCGTGCGGTTTCGCGAGTCGAGGAAGACCTGGGCCGGATGCTGGACCTGCCTATGGACGATGGCCGGGCCACTGCACGCTTCCAGCGAACTATGCTGGCGCCGGACATCGACCGTGCGGTCTCCCGGCTGTTCGATGAGAACCAGAGAATGCTGGACAGCAAAGTATGACTGCACGCGCACCACGGCAGCTACATGCGCGGCGGTGCGGTAGAGGTAGAGTATCGGCGAGCTGCCCGGCGATCGGAAGCCGCCGGCGATTCTGCCATTTCTGCTCGCATAAACTCAACCCTAACTCATCGAACTCAACCCGCCTCGCTGCCTAACTCAACGGATAACTCAACCGGGGGTAGATCTATCTCGTTGAAAGCCCGTGCACGTGGCTGTGGCACACGATCTGCATGTCCGTCGGTGGCAACCGGAGCCGTTGAAGCGGCCTGGCCCGAGGTGAGCCGATGGCGAGTGAGGCTTCACATGCTCCCCCGCGGTTTAATGTCCGCGCGACAGCGCGCGATTGGCTGCGCGAGGTAAGACTGATCCGGGGCTGCCTCGACGCCCAGGTGGACAGACTCGATCGCCTGGAGCGCGAACTGGTCACCCTCATCGGCTCCTGCGACGTGGACGATGACCCTTCTGTCCTCACCGACGGTCCGATCGCCTACAATCTCAGCTTTGCCTGGCGCGGCGACGGCTCCGCTGCCGTGTCCATCGATGGTGGCGCAAAATTCGTGCTCCCGCCTCAGCTTGCGGAAGTCTTTCAGTTCATCGCGACCGGCAACGCGAATCCTCGCGCCCGCGACCCACTCGTCGGCTGGCGTTCAAGGGCGGAAATCGCCGCCCTTCTGGAACGCTCCGCACACCGGTCCTTCACGGTCTCCTATGTCAACAATCTTGTCCATCGGCTGAGGCAGGTTCTGCGCAAAGCCGGCTACAACGGGAATCTGATCCAGACCCATAAGCACAAGGGCGTCCGAGTCGCCCATAAGTGGGTGGCGGGCGGGTTGTCGAGCTTCTCGCCGGAAGAAAGCCGGTAGCCGATGCTCTGGACGGTGCCGGGGGAGTTCAGGCAAGAGGATGCGCTCGACTGCAGCTTCATTGGCAATCGCCACGGAATCCGTCAGGACGGTGGAATTAAGCGGCGGCGGCTCTCCGATCGCGCGCTATTTGTGGACCTGTCATTGAGCGAGCATCATCGTTCGCTTCCAGCCGCTCCATATCGCCCGTTCATCTTGCAGCGAATGAGTCCCTGGACTCTTATGAGGGGGATTTTTCTGTCTTATCGCCGCAGCGACAATGCCGACGAATCGGCCCGCATCCACGATCACCTCGAAACCTACTTCGGAAGGCGGGTCACCTTTCGCGTGTCGATGGAATCCCGGCCACAAATTGCCAGATCAGGGTCGTCGTCATCGGTCCTCAGTGGCTCAAGGCCTGTTGCTGTGGATATAATTCCGGCGTCCCCCCGAGATTCCATATGTCGATCCTCGAAAGAAGCTGAAGCCCCCGCTCGTTCCCAACGCTTCCGGACTGGAGAGCGTCGCACATCGCCTCGAGGTCTCGCTGATGGATAAGCGAGTTCAGCACACTTGCCTTGAAGGTCGGACTCCTGCTCCGTGTCCAGACGGGGATGAGGAGAGACAGAGGGGGAGGCCACAATGGTCATTCGCCATATATGTCTTCGCTGCCGCCATGAGAGCGGCATGGTGCAAATCCAGGGCGGCAATCCGATCGTGAACTCCATGTTCTTCGGCATGGATGGCCCGACCCTCTGCATCCGCTGCGGAGGATGGGTTTATGCCGTGCAGGAGGATCAGGAGCTTCCCGACGAGTTTTTGCCTCGTCCCAGGCGTCTCCTGAGGGCGGCCATAGCAAGCAGCTACAAAACCGTAATCCTGTGGTGGGGATTCGCTTTGGCGCTCACGGTTCCGTCAGGAAATCCGCCGATGCGCAACTGGTACCCCTCCTGGATCCTTGTGCTGGCTGCCATCGCCGCTGTCGTCGGCTTTGGTTTGCCATGGGCCATCGGATTCAACGCCAGGGGCCCGATGGTGAATCTGCCCTATCCGCGTGGGATGACCTCGCCCGGAGAATTCCCCGCGATGGCGCCGTTCTTTATCCCCACCATCCTCGTTGCTGTGGGACTCTTCTGGTTTGGTATCCGGAAGTTTGCACCGCCGGATACGACTCGTGGCGGAGTCGCGCGCGCCATTGCGGGTTTGGTGGTCGCCGTCCTGACCGTCTCATTCGCCGGGTACGACACATTTCGTTTCGGCCGAAAGCGATTGAAGCCGGACTCGCCGGTCCGGTTCGGCTCGCCTCCCGAGTGAGACACCGCGGCGGGATGCGAAGGACGGCTTTGAGCCAGCGCAGATGCCACACTGACCACGAGGTCGATCCGGGGAATGGAGCTTATCGCAATGCGCAATCCGAGCCGTACCGTTCGCTTGTTTGTGAGTTCCACCTTCTCCGACATGAAGGCAGAGAGGGATCTGCTTCAGCGGCGAGTGTTTCCCGAGCTACGCGCTCACTGCGCCAGGCTCGGGCTGCGCTTTCAGGCAATCGATCTGCGCTGGGGCGTCAGTGAAGAGGCTGGGCGACACAATCGCGCCATGCGCATCTGCCTTCAGGAGCTTCGCCGTTGCCAGGACAGCGCCATCAAGCCGGACTTTCTGGTGCTGCTCGGAGACCGCTACGGATGGCGGCCCTTGCCCGAGCTCATCCCCAGCCAACTATTCGTGCGCCTCCGGGATTTCATAGCATCGCGCGACATCGCCCTGGCCGGCTTGTTAGAGCGGATCTACAAGCATGATGCCAATGCCGTGCCCGAGGCCTATGTGCTTCAACCGCGCGTTGCCCCGCTGGACGATGCAAAGCGCTGGCGCAGCCAGGTGGAGCTTCCGTTGCTCGCGCTGCTGGAGTCGGCGGTGGCGGAGCTGGGATTGACCGCGCAAGCCAAGGCGCTCTGCATTGGTTTCTCCGCTACCCACCAGGAGATCCTGCACGGCGCTCTGGAAGTGAAAGATGCGCAGCAACACGTTCACGTGTTTGTCCGCACGATTCGATGCCAACCAGGACAGACCCCGGACCCGGAGTATGTAGATCCGCCCGATGAAGGCCCCGCCGATACGGGCGCCACGCGGCGCCAGCGCCTCCTCGAAGAGATCGAGCAGCGTCTGGGCGTCAGGGATGCTCCGGAAAGCAATGTTCACGGCTACACCGTGGACTGGGTCCCCGGTGGTCAGTTTTCAGATGATGCCATGGCGTCCCTCGCATCTGAAATCAAGGCAAGCCTGCTGCGCGTGATCGACAGCCAGGCCAGATTGCTGGATCGCGGCACGAATGATGAGGAAGAAGAGGCACAGCGGGATGTCGCAACCGAGCTTTGCCGCGGATACGTCGGACGGGAGACCGCTCTGGATCGAGTCGCGCGCTATATCGAGCAAACTCCCGGAAGCATGCTTGCGGTTCTGGGTGCGCCGGGCATAGGCAAATCCGCCTTCATGGCTGAGGCCGCGCGAAGAGCGCGCGCCCAGCATCCACAGGCCATCGTCGTGGAGCGATACGCGGGTGCGACGCCCCGTTCCAAAGACGCTTCCGCGCTGCTGCGCGATCTGATCGCGAGTTGCCGCGCGCTGTTCGCCCACGCTCGTCCCGATCCTGGCGATCTGCCCCAGGACCTCCCCGCGTTGATGCCGTTATTGACAAGCGCACTGTCGCAGGCGAGCCGCGAGCGCCCCATCTATCTCTTTCTCGATGGGCTGGACGAACTGGCTGCCGCCGGCGGAGGGCTGCAGCTTCACTGGCTTCCCGCGAAGCTGCCCCCGCATGTCGGTCTGATCGCTTCCGCCACTCTGCATTCCCCCGCCGACCGCCTCGCAATCGGAGCGAGCCCAGGCTCGGCAGCGTCCGCGGCCACAACCTTGCAGCGCCACACCGCCCCGGACTACCGGATTCTCCTCGAGCCGATCGCGTCGGCAGAGGCCGAGCAACTGCTGAATCGGTGGCTGGCTGAGGATCGTCGAGCGTTGCAGCCGGAACAAAAGACGCATCTGCTTCGCGACTTTGCGCTCAATGGAAGTCCCCTTTGGCTGCGCATCGCGTCAATCGAGGCCATGCAGGTTTCGAGCCACCAGGCCCTTCCCGCGTTCCCTCCCCAGACGCCTCAACTGATGGAGATGGTCCTGCGACGGCTGTCGGCGGAGGAAAATCACGGCGCCCGGTTGGTCGCGCGTTCGTTGGGTTATCTGTCCTGCTCGCGTGCCGGCCTTGCCGAGGACGAAATAATCGATCTGCTCTCTCTGGACCGCGAGGTGATGGACGACTTCCGGCGCCGATCGCCGGAATCTCCTCCGGTAGACGCTCTTCCCGTCGCACCGTGGGCAAGTTTCCGCAGCGACATCGCGCGTTATCTCGGCGAGCAGGAGTTCCAGGGCGCCAACCTGCTGCGCGTAGCCTACCGCCAGATGATCGTGGCAGCCAAAGCGCTTTGGCCGGCGGAAGACTGGGGCGTCTTGCGGCATCGGCAGATGGCCCGGTACTTTCAGCGGCAGGCGTGTCCCCACGTTCGCCGGGAGTGGGCGGCTTCCCCGGGAAGAGCCCTCTCTGAGCTTCCTTTTCAGCGCGTCTTTGCCGGCAATCTCCGCCAGGCCGAACACCTCTTTTGCGACCTTGCCTTCCTCCACGAGTCGGTGCAGCGTGGATGGTTCGAACAACTGTATGCTGATTTGAACAGTGCCGTTTTCGTTTGCAACTCGCCCGCAATCGGGTGTGTGCGCGTCGCGTGCGTTGATGGAGCCCAGGCCATTGGCAATCGCCCGGCGTCTACGCAGCAAACTTTAGTGAATCGCCTTCATCGCACTTCCCTTCCCGCGCCGCTCGGGGCAAGGCTGGCGCGAGCCACGCAATACCTGGATCGGGCAGGGGCCTGGCTGGCGCTCGTCGACGGAACTTACGATACGCGTCCGGTTCGAAACGTCGTCTGCCTCTCCGCGCACCGCGGTGTTTGCCACACTCTCTCTCAGGATGTCTTTCTTGAAGATCGCGACCTGGTCTCCCACCAGCTCATCGAGCAGCACGCGCTCGGTTTGAAAGCCGCTCCCCTGGACGTTGCCGTCTCGCCCGCAGGCCTGGTGGCGTGTGTGGACCGGAGCGGCGCTGTCTTTTGTGAGGGAGCCGCCCTCCCGCTCACTCTGCGACGGCGCCGGAACTGCTTCGCTTTCCTGGGCGAACAACTAATCGGCGTCGATGCAGATCATCAATTAGTTTCCTTCGATCCGGTGACGGGCCGGCTGCAGCAGCTTGCTGCCGGCGTGCCGCAGTCCTTCGCTGAGATATCCGTGGCAACCGGCTCTCTCACCGCGGTTGCCCTGTTGGGCGACGAGCGAGCAACGCAGAGAGTGCTGCTCCTCAGCGCCTCGGAATCCGGCATCGTCTGTTCGGAATGGAACCAACCGGGTATGCTGGCCGACGCCGCGTCGGTCAACCAGGACGGAACAGCTCTGCTGGTGGCCGACAGCGCTCGGCTGCTGAGCCTGTTCGATCTCCGGCGAGGCGCCCAGTTGGGCCAGATCTCGTCACGCAGCGCCGCGCCCATCACCGTCCTCGGGCACGTGGGGTTTGCGCGCCTCATGGAGTGCGATGGCGAATTCTTTGCCCTGCTGGCCACCAGTTACGGTGAGTTGCTGATGTGGGACGTTGCTGCCGCGACCCTCCGCTACCGCGGAAGCTTTCGCGGGGTGAGGGAACAAACCGCCATCATGGACATGGCGGCCATTGCGGATAAAAAGCACTTCGTAGTTGCCACGGACGAAAGCATTCAGACCCTGTCGCTCCGTGGCGAAGACGCCTTTGTCGAGCCAACGCCGATCACGCGTTGCGCGCTCGCGGGCGATGGCTGGTGTGTCACCGCCAGCAGCGTCGGCAAGCGCGTAACGTGGTTTCGCGGGCAGGCGTCCGTGCCGGGGCCGTTTCTCTGGAACTCCGAGCCTCTTTGCGTCGCGAGCCTCGACGATCGCGCCGCCGTCGCGGTGGTCGGGCTGCGCGACGGCGCGGTTGTGCGGCTTGCTCCCGGGATCGATCCAGAGATGGAAGACGCTGTGACGCTATTCGACAGTCCTGTAGCCGAGGTCCTCCCCTGGGACGCGGAAACCGTCCTGGCGGTTTCCGAGTACGGCGAGGCAAAGACCGCCGCCTTCCGGCCGGTCCGCTCAACGCTGCAGGTTCCAATCCCGGAGCCTGCCTGGCAACTGAATTTCGCTGCCCGACTGGGTCAGCGCCAGGAGGTTGTCCTTTGCGGGCGCTCGAAGGCCGGCGACTGTCCCAACTCCGTTTATCTCATTCGAGCCGGTGCGCCTCCGCAATTGCTTTGCACCTTCTCCGGCGTGGCGGAGTCGCTGGCGGCTTCAGAAGATGCTTTCTTCGTCGCCTTCGGTGGCAACCTGCGCTGCTATCTCCGTACGGCCGACGAATGGTGGTTGGCCTGGGAGAAGCCGGATCAGTCCGAGCAGGCGGTGGCCCTCAATGAGCGCCTGATCGCATTCATCGTCCGCGATCGGGATCTAGCGTGGCTCGAGATCCGCTCCGTCGACGGCGAGATGCGCACCCTCGCCTCCATGGAGCTGCCCTTCGATTGCGCCTCCATGGCCGCCGGCAACCTCAGGATTGTCCTCGGTGGAGTCAAGGGAAGATACGCCGTTGCAGAACTTCGCGGATGAACCGGGAAATGAAAGACAGGAGGAGCCAATGATCCCGCGCATGTATCGACGCGACCAGGAAGACAAGCTGCACACCATCGCTCGTTGCTTTTTTGAAGCCGAGCACGGTTGGATTTCGCTCGCGCTCGAGCGGCTCGCCGACCTCAGCGATGAATTTCCGGACGATCCGCAGGTGGACTACGCGGAAGGCATGATCCGTCGGGATTTTCTCGGCCAGGGCATCGCTGCCGAGGATCTCTTCCTGCGCGCCCAGCAGCATGCCACCGATCGCACCCACAGCAACGAGAATTACCTGTTCTCCACCTTCAACGCCGCGAAGTTCGCGCGCAACCAGGCCGAGTACCGGCGTCAGGAGCGGATTGCGCGCACTCTGGCGCCAAACGATCCAGACCTGCAGCTGTTCGATCACATCAATGAAGCCCTGGCCGACGGAGTGGAATATTCCGAACTGCTGGCCCATGCCGTTGGTCAACATCAGCAGGCCGGCGAGCACGGTTCCTGCGCGGCCTTTGCCGAGCTGGCGCTGGGCGCGGGCGACTTCAGCAGGCAGGATCAGCTCCGCCTCCGGAAAGCGCGAGCCGGTTCGCTGCGCGAGTTGGACAAAAGCTGCGAAGCCAGCCGTTCGGCGCGCGGAGAGGCCTTCCCGCCCGAGGAGAGGCTGGCGCTCATCGAGGCGCTCAACGAGATCGACGGCGTTCTCGCGATCGATCCGGCTGACCACGTCTCCTGGAACTTTCGCAGCGCCTGGTTGAACCTGTTGGACCGTCACGAGGAGGCGCTCGAGTCAGCAGCAAAGGCGCTGGAGTTTTGCCCCAGCGGATATCTGCGCCCAAAGACCAACAGGATTTACGCCCTCAGCCATTTGGGCAGAAACGACGAGGCCAGGCAACTCGTCGACCAGGTGATCGACGAAGCCAGAAAGGTTGGCCCGCCTGCCGCCCAGGACGCCGCTATGGCCCAGCAATACAAAATCGAGCTCAACACCCCCATGCCGACGGACGACGAAATTCTGACCGCGCTTTCGAAAAAAGTCCTCCAATCCGCGGTTCTAACCGCCGGTCAAGTGGGTGACCAATGGAGGAGCGGCGACGGCGAAGCGGAGATCGCCAAAGGGCTGCACAGCCGTCTGCTCCAGGCCGGTCCCGTGTGGAATCTCGCACACGCGGCTCTGGTGGCCGAGTTCCTGCAGTATTTCTGCCCTGAGATCGTTTGGAAAAGCCTCATGCAAGCCAGCGAACGTGACTTCGAGGGGTTCACGAATATCGTCTTCGGCATCTACTTTGTGGCGTCGCATGCCCAAGGCGTTACGCGGCGCGATGCGTGCAGGTGCGTCCTTCTTCTCCTGCTCGGCGCGGGTACCCCGGACAAGATTCGAGCCGACTATCGTGAGGCCGTCAAGGGAATGTCAGTGGGGCCGGGCCAATATTCGCACCTCGAGGAATATATCCGCACAGAAATGGCGCGATCTTATCCCGTCCTGCTTCGCCTTCTGCCCGATACCCCCGGCCTGACCGAGGAAGAGACCGAGTACGCTCGCAGTGTTACTCTGCACCGGTTCAAGGCCGCGTCGGGAACGGTTCGGGAGGCGGCGGCCAGACGCGGTGCTGGATGCCTCTGGTTCCTGCTCCTTGTCGTCTTCTGGATCCTCTACTTGCTGCACCGTTCCGGAAAGCTTTGGTAGCTCCAGCAGGCTGCCAAAAAAGGCGGTATGGCGGTGGGGAGCCAAAGCTGAGCGGGGGGCTCTGAAGAGTTACTTCTATAGTGAAGGACAAGTGGACTAAGAACCAGGAATGCGATGAATCGATCATCGGCAGAAATTTGTGTTCAGTTATCTTTCGCCGGAAGCGCGGGTGCGTCAGGATCATCCGCGGAGTTACAGCGGCAATCTCCCGGTGGAGAACCGCAATGGGCTGATCGTCAATGCATGGTTGCTGGAAGCCAATGGCCGAGGCGGCGCGCGATGCGGCGCTGCTGATGCTGAAGCAGGTTCCGGGGAAGCAACGAGTGACTGCCGGCGCCGACTGCCGATTGATTCGTAGTTAGGGCTTGGAAGGCGCGATCCTATAAGGCTAAACGTCAAAGATTTCAGGCGCTTGCCGTGCGTCGGTCAGGACACGGCCGCGTCACGGTGTCGGCGTTGCGAGATCTGATATTCGAGAGCCCGCGATCAGTCTGGCTCCGGTCGAACAAACGAACAAGGCGACTCGGCGATCAGAGCAGGTTTTCGAGCCTTCCACTAGCGCCATGCAAGCGAAGATATAGAATTGGCTCGTTCGCGCGTGCGCCTTTCTGGAAGCCAAGGGAAACAGCTTATGAGCGTCGGGACGGAAGCGAAGACCGTTGTTGTTACCGGTGACTTTACGCTGGATTGGAATCTGGCCCGCGACCCCGGGCAGGAGCTGCACAGGGGACTTTGGGAGCCGGAAATGTGCGCTCGGCTGAGGTGGCAGCGGGGTGGGGCCGGGCTGTTGGCCGATCTGATCGAAGGCGTAACGGCGCAGATCCGTGACCAAACTGTTTACGAGGTCCGGCAGCCGAGCTCACCGCGGCGTCCCGCGAATGGAGTTCCGATGTCTCCCGAGGATGTGCGATTTCATCACTCTTATGCCTCATGGATGCCTTTCGACTTTGCTGCCAAAGACTCCGAAGTGGCCAAGGGCAAGCAGAGAGAGAAGGCTGCGTGGCGGGTTGCCCACTTCCTTGGTGCGAACCGGTGCCGGGTTGTAGAAGCCCCCACGGATTGGGCGCGAGTGGTAGATGACACCCGCGGCGCACAACTGGTTGTGCTCGACGATGCCGATCTTGGCTTCCGCAACAATTCCGTTCTGTGGCCCGTCAGCGTGACGACGCCGCAGAGCCGACCGTGGGTGCTGGTGAAGATGAGTCGTCCCGTCGCCAGAGGAAAACTCTGGGACCATCTTTGTGCGCAACACGCCGACAAACTGATCGTCGTCATGGCCGTGAATGATCTGCGACTCTCCGAGGTCCAGATCAGTCACGGGCTTTCCTGGGAACGCACTGCCCAGGACCTGGTTTGGGAGGTCATCTACAACAGCGATTTGTCCATGCTTGAGCGCTGCGCGCATGTGATCGTTTCATTCGGTGCGGCCGGTGCATTTCTTTACTCGCGTGAGAGCGGAGACGACCAGCCTTGCCGGCTGCTGTTCGACCCAGAGGTGCTAGAGGGTATGTGGGAGCAGAACTATCCGGGCGGGATGGTGGGCTATTCGTCGGTTCTAACGGCCGGCATTGCCAGGCAAGTTATGCTTTCGCCTGAGAAACCTGATCTGCGACAGGGCATCTGCGCAGGGCTTGCGGCACTTCGCTGCCTGCATCGTGAGGGCTATGGCCAGCGAGGAGTACCAGCGGCCGATGTCACGCTCGATTTCCCAGTTGGCGCAGTTGTTTCTGCAATGGCAGAGGAAAACGCTCCTTTCCAGGAAACGGCCATTCCCATGCGCGCTGGGAATTCGTATTGGACGATTCTTGGCGACCGCTTTCCGGACAATCTGGAGGAGCTTGCCGGCAACGTCGTCTTAGACGGGCCGGAAAAGGCACTCAAAGGAGTCCCGCTCGGACGGTTCGGAGCCTTGCTTACGGTCGATCGGCAGGAGATCGAAAGCCTCCGAAGCATCCGCGCCCTCATGGGGGAATATATTGCCCAGCCGCGCCCGAAGCGGCCCTTGTCTGTTGCCGTTTTCGGCCCTCCCGGATCAGGGAAGTCTTTTGGGATTACACAGCTTGCATTGGCACTGCGGCCCGAGGAGATCGAGGTCAGGGAATTCAACCTTTCTCAATTTCGGTCTACCGCGGAGCTGCTGTCGGCATTTCATCAGGTGCGCGATATCGGTCTTGGTGGCAAGATACCCCTGGTTTTCTGGGACGAGTTCGACAGCTATTTCGAAGGGACTTATGGCTGGCTACGCTATTTTCTTGCGCCCATGCAGGATGGCAGGTTCCAGCAGGGGGACCTTCTCCACCCTATTGGTAGGGCAATCTTCGTATTTGCAGGCGGGACCAGCTGGACCCACGATGACTTTGGCAAAGACCTTGATGATAAGTCTGCTCGCGCAGCCAAGGTTCCGGATTTTGTCAGCCGACTCAAGGGCTATCTGAATGTTCTTGGTCCCAACCAGCTATCCACTCAGGCTGATCCGTATTACGTACTGCGGCGCGCTCTCCTGCTGCGCGTCATGCTGATGCGCGACGCCAGGCAGATACTGCGCAACGGTCAGGTCCAGATCGATTCAGGCGTGCTGCGGGCTTTATTGATGACCTTGAGATACAAACATGGCGCGCGGTCGATGGAGTCCGTCATTGCCATGAGTGAGCTCGATGGCAAATCGCGCTTCGAGCGCTCCAGTCTGCCCACCAGAGCCCAACTGGACCTGCACGTCGATGGGCAGGACTTTCAGGCGCTGGTCCACCAGTTGAACATCAAAGACGTGGTTCTGGACAAACTGGCGAGAGCCGCCCATAAAGTCTTCTGCGACGCGCTCGCTGCCGACGGCTGGAAATACGGGCCCATTAAGAACGATGTAGCCAAAGAACATCCTTCCCTTGTCGATTTCGACAAGCTTCCGTCGGACCAGAAGGAGCAGAACCGCGGGCAGGCACTCGACATCCCCGGGAAATTGGCTTTCGCGGGCTGTTACATGGTCCCGGCGGAGGAAGGTGAGCCACCCTTCGAGTTCCCTCCCGATCTGTTGGAGGATCTGGCTTCAAGAGAGCACACGCGCTGGATGCGCCAGAAAGTAAGCGACGGATGGCGCTATGCCGATGAAATGAACCCCGAAAAGAAGTTGCACAACTGCTTGTTGTCTTGGCGCAAAGGTGATCTGGTAGCATACGCGGGCTTTGCCGAGCGTCTCGGAGGTAAGGAACTTCCCGAAGAGGAGAAGGATAAGGATCGGGCAGCGGTTCGAGAGATTCCCGCCATTCTGAAGGTCGCCGGTTACACAATCGTGGAGGCGCGCAGCGAAGAAGGCCGGGCGCGGCGCACCCGGTAGAAGTTCCAGGCCATCTGAATTGGAGTTCGGGTCTTCGGTTCTTCGGTTTTGAGTTATCGGGAGAGCTGACTTCTCTCGTGGGAAGCCCCATCCCTACTGGCGTCTGTCTCCGCCATCCGGTGCTCGATTTCGGCGATAGCCTGTGTTCGTGACCGCGCCACCGACATGCCGTGCAGGGTCTGGAAGAAGCGCAGGTCAAACTCATCGATCATCCTTGCAACGGTGGGCGCGTGCCGCGTGAAGATTGTTTGTCGGTATCCGTCGCCCATTCTGCCCGAGATTGAGCGTGCGGCGAACCAGTCCCCGACAATAGTGATGCTCTCGTTCATCCCGAACTCGCCCATCGCGACCTCACATGTTACTCCCTTCATTTCCCTGAGAAACTGCAGCAGGCAACCGAGACGAGTCCGTCTGGCCTCGCCGCCATAAAACTCATAGGTGAGGTTCGGGTCGATGATGATTCGGCAACCTTTCGCTTTTGCGTGCTTCGTCAGAGCCATGCGTTCTTCCCATAATACCTGGCAGTGAAATTCCGATGGGTGGTGATGGCCGTACCGAAGCTTCCAGAGTGGGTGATTGATGGTCTCGGCGGGAATGTGAAATGAACTCAGTCCCCCGAATTGCCGCACCAGGCCTGAGTTGCCCGCCAGCGACACCGCCTGAGCATATTCCGCTAGCCAAACAGCCCTCTGATCCGTCGTGGCAGCGCACTCGTACAGGGCTCCACGCTGCGGCTTTCTCTGCAGACACATCCGCAGAGCTTCCTGCGTAAGACCCCTCCGCAACTCCTCCTTGTTCAGGGCCTTTAGCTGAATTGCCTGGATGCCGTCAAGAAACTCCCCCGGTTCGCAGTTAATCGCTACCGGGATGGTGGGCACCCGCAAAGCAACAGCGTAGCCTATCTCCTGCTGAACCCATGGCCGTTTGATCGACGTCTTTGTCAGCAGCGGTAGAAATATGTGCGCATGAGAAATAAAGTGGATGATCTCCTCTCTAAATCCAGTGCCTGGTCTTGTCTTGTCGTCATAGATTGGTTCCATGCCGTTTTTGTCAATGACCTCAGTCAGAACACGCACCAGGTCTCTATCCTCGTGAGAGTAACTGATGAAGACGCGCAGTCGCTCCTCATTGAGCTGACCCGAAGGAGTGAGTCGATCTTTACCGGACCTGGGCATAGTGGGCCGCTCCTCAGCTTTTAATTCAGCTCGCCTTGATCTCCACATACCGCATCAGCATCAGCCAGTCCTGCGTCTCCCGGAGCATCAGCTCGTCCACCTGCTGCAGCAGGCTCTCAAACCGCTCCGGATCGGTGGCCGACGCCATCTGCCGGTTCACCAGCTCCAGTTGCGGAGCCATATTCGCGCTCCGCTTCTCCAGGCGCAAATGTTCCCGATGCGCCTCCATGCCTGCCAACGATGCGGCGATCGCCGGAAACAACAACGCCGCGAACGCCAGTCCCTGATGCGCTGCCCTGTGCATCAACCGCAGCCTCTCCGCCGCGCCGGCTCCAGGCTCCCACAACAGCAGCAAAAGATGCAGTACCGCCGCCGCCAGCGTTGCCGGCAGCACAACCGCGCTGGCCCTCGCCAGCAGCCGCCGCATTCGGCCTTCGCGCTGCTGCTTGCCCTTGTTGTATTTGATCTGATCGCCGATCCACGCTCCCCGTACGTAGCCGTTCCGCAACGTGCATTCGCTCTCGCTGCACCGGACCAGCGGTGGAAGCCGGTCCCATATCTCGTCAAAGACCCGCACCGTCCAGTCGTTCACCGTTTGCGAGTGACCCATATACGGCAGCACCGCAATCGGCCGCGGCTCCACCCCGCAGATCGCCATAAAAATTCCCGCCCGAATGCGCTCCGTCAAAAATCGGTTCTCGATCCACGCCTGATGCGCATGCGTGCGTCGCGCCTGCCCCAGCGTCACCAGAATAATGATCAGCAGTACGAGTTCCGTTCCGAATCCCGCAGCCGCCAGCCCCGGAAACAGCACTCCCGTCGCCGCGCATCCCACCGCCGCTGCTGATAACACATAAATGTTCCTGCCCGCGCGATGAAAAGCGTCCCGGCTCTGCTTCGCCACAATCGAAGCCTGCGCGTAATACGGAAACAGCCACCGGTTCACCATCGCCCGCGTCCCCGCTGGAATCGCGTCCGCCCCCTTTGGCTTCGCGAAAAAGTCCTGGTCCAGGTTGCCCGCGTAAATTTTCCTCTGCCTGTCCGTAATCGGCCGCAGGTTGAATCGGTCGATGCCGTCCAGAGCGGAAGCATCCAGCCCGTTGCTGCTCTCGCGGTTCAGCACCTCGTAGGTTCCCTGCCACACGCGGATCACCGGCCGCCCCTGCTCCAGCGCGTAATGAACAATCTCTGCTGTCCCGCCCTTCCCGCGCGCTGGCTCTCCGTCCCAGACCGCCACCAGTACGTCGCAGTGGTCCACCACATACTCGCCCACCTTCCTGTAAGCATCCTTGCGCAGCTCGGCCTGATCGCCGGGGTCGTGTCGCTCATCGCGGATGCGCCGCGTCCGCAGCATCGCCGGCCGTCTCGAGAGCGCCAGCAACGTATGAAAGTCCTGCCTGGACTCGGCAGTAGCAAAATCCTCCAGATAATCTTCCACTGTGAGTGGCAGCACCGCGTCCAGCCGTGCTCCAGGTAAGTCGAGCACCGCCCGAGCCACAACGCGATCCGCCCCCTCAGCCAATGGACTCAGCACGCGAAAAGAAATTGGGGTCGTCCCCGCAGCACGAACCCGCTCGATTCTCGCCCGCGATTCTTCTGTAAACAGCTGCGGAATTTCCGCATCCAGCGCAACGTTTACGACGGCCTGCATCGCAGATGGATCGTCCATCTTCCGGTGCCCGGTCACGCCAATGCGTATCCGGTAAGGAATGGGTTCGAACTCTGCCATCTGTCCCGGTCCCTCTTGAATGAAGATTGGAAGCTATCTTAGTCAGGAAACGGACGAATGTCAGCAATCGTTGCAAAATGCCCAACCGGCGTTCGTAAGATGGGTGCTCACCCCGGTCCATCCACCGGCGGCTGAATTGAAGAAATCTCCATCGTCCCTGCACTGGAGAACATTTTGGCATCTGCGCGGGACTTTAGAGAAACGGATGGGGACACTTACCGACGAATGGTGTCATGAGTAGTGAACTCGATCGATGTCCGACGTGCTCGAAGAGCCTGACACATGTCGGCCAATTCCGGATCAACTCCTTAGCCTAAGCACCAGCTTTGGTGCAAATCTGGTACCGCTTTTGGTGCCACTTTGTACCGTGATTCCGATGGGGATGAGAATCAAGCCAAGGACGAAAGCCCGGGAAGTCCGAGGAAGAAGATAAGCCCTGGATAGGGATTCTCGAACCTCCCGGTCATAAGGTTCGCAATCCAGTGGAAGACGAGGGTAATCGCGGCGGCCGTGGTCAATCCCGAGCCGATCAGGGTCATCGGATTGATTCCGAAATAGAAGAAAGGCCGCAGCCAGCCCTGCCTCAACCTGTCAAATTTGCCCACAGCCTGAGCCTCCCGGTGGTCTTACTACTTCTGCAGGGTTCGTATATAGGCGATGACATCCTTGATTTGGGCGTCGGTCAGTTTGCCGCTGTAAGCCGGCATCTTGCCTTTGCCGTTCTTTGTCGCGTCGATGAGCTGCGAGTCCGGCGCCTTCACAAGATCGGGGGACTTAAAGGATGGAACCTTCAGCATCGTTGCCATTGAAGTGGTGGCGAGGCCGTCCGGCCCGTGACACATGGCGCATTTTGATTTGAACGTCTCGGCACCGTTGGTCTGTCCAGGAGCAGGAAGTGCGAGGGACAGGGCGAGCAGGCTAAAGGCCCACATTCTGTTTGCACGGTTCACGATTCTTCTCCTTTGCGGTTGTGTCTGCGCCGGGGCGCACACATAGGTCATATACTCGGAATGCGCGGTTTCAGAATTCATAGTGCATTCCCAGCGTCACGTTATTCGCATCAAAGTTTCAAGGTGACGCATTCGAGCTCCTGTACCTCAGAAAGCCTCGGTCAGAGCCCCAATCAGACATCGATCGGTTGTTCTATGAGTAGTATGACCGGCCTCGCCGTCTTCCGCCCACACTGCTTAACCCGAGAGATTCCGGACACTGCGGAGATGCGAGTCTTCCTTTGTGTGCAGTATTATCGGCGCGAAACTGCGCGACAAACGGCCCGTGCAACATCTGAGGAGAACTTCGAATCATCAACTGCAATCGAGACTTTCACCCCACCTCCACGACGCAATGGATTCATTCCCGCCCACTGTGGACGCGTCCAGGCAACTTAGATGGAGCCTGCGGGATGTCCACGATTGGCGGCTTTTGTGCATTGTGCTCGGGCAATTGATCGTGCAGAATTACATTGAGCAGGGACTTGTTAACTCGGATGCGGCCGTTGTATTCCAGATAGCCGAGTTTGCGAAAGCGGTTCATGAAAAAGCTGACTCTGGACCGTGTGGTGCCGATCATATCGGCCAGCGTTTTCTGCGTAATCTCCGGAATCAGAGTCTCTGGTTCGCCAGGCTTGCCA
Source organism: uncultured Acidobacterium sp. (assembly GCA_964610635.1). Taxonomy (GTDB): domain Bacteria; phylum Acidobacteriota; class Terriglobia; order Terriglobales; family Acidobacteriaceae; genus Palsa-343. The sequence goes on along the minus strand of CAZSWI010000010.1, from coordinate 1,804 downwards.
AATTCGGCCATCAACAGAAGAATCCTGGCCAGCCGCTTTTCGCTGGAGTTGAAGAGCTGGTCGACCAGATCCGCCTGAGTTCGCATGCTGCGAGCCAGCAGAAACTTCAGGAATAGATCGGAAAACGCATGTTCCTGGTGCATCACGCGGATCATTTCCGATCGTTCGATCTTGAGCGCTGTGCAGCTGCTGATCGCAGTGGCTGTCGCCAATCGAAGCCCAACCGCTCCTGCAATCGACTCCTCTCCGATGAAGTCGCCGGCCGAGATAAGGGTAATCGTAGCTTCTTTGCCTCTTTCAGACACCACCGTGAGCTTTGCGCGACCCTTCTGAAGATAGAAAGCGGAGTCAGCCGCTTCTCCCTGCGAAAAGAAAGTGTGGTTCGGCTTCAACTGGACGATCCGCCGTCCGAGCCCGGCCTTCGCGAGAAATGTAGCGGTGTCAAAGACGGCGTGTCCTGTTGCAGTCATCTGAAAGGCCTCTCTTCATGGGGGCAGATCGGTTCAATCGCGGGACGCCCATCCATCCCGAATCGAAGCAAGTAAACACTTGCCGGGGAATAGCCTATAACCATGACACTCGTTCGAATGCCAAATACACGTGTGCCACCTGGCGCTTGCGCTCGATGCCTCTCTGTACTGAGCTTGGCCCTCGGAGGAAGCCCTGTCTGTTTCCTTTTGCTCAGTAATGATGAGTGCCGCGTTTCCGCCGTCTTTCTCCCGTTCGGGCTCAAGCGGCTTTGAGCTTCTCGGTTTTGTCCGCGATGCACTGCAGCAGTTCCTTCCAGGATTTGACAAACGATGCGGCTCCCTCGTTCTGGAGCCTGAGACCCATGCCCCGGGGGTCAACCCCTGCCCCGGCAAACCTGGCCGACTCATCTTTCGGATGACGATTCAGCGTCTCATTGACAGTCCCGTGATCGGCCAGCGCTTTCAATGTCGCCTCAGGCATGGTGTTCACAGTGAAGGGTGCGGCGAGGGCCTGCACATAGAGTGTGTCGGACGCGTTCGGATCCTTGGTTCCGGTGCTGGCGAAGAGCAGTCGCTGGGCACGAGCGCCCGCGTTCAGGATGCGCTGCGAGCGTGGCGATTCGAGCAAAGTGCAATACCCCTCATACGTCTCTCTTGCAATGGCGATGCCCAGCTGGTTTCTCAGCTCCGAAGGAATTGTGCCCGCTACCGCTACATCCCAGCGGCTGACGAAGAGTGAGGCAACAGATCCAACATCCGGATTCAGCCCGGCTGCGATGCGCCGCTCGATGCCGCGCAGATACGCCTCGGCGGCCGCAACGTACTGCGCGGACGAGAACAGAAGCGTTACGTTTACCGGCACACCCGCAAAGATAGCCTCTTCAATGGCGGGAAGGCCCTCTTTCGTGCCGGGTATCTTGATAAAGAGGTTAGGCCGTCCGGCACGAGCATGGAGATCCCTGGCTGCGGCGAGTGTGGCAGCGGTGTCGTGGGCCAGCAGGGGCGATACCTCCAGAGACACCCAGCCGTCTACGCCGTTCGTCCGGTCGTGGATCGGCCGAAAGAGATCGGCGGCCTGCCGGAGGTCCTCGATCGCCAGCTCGAAGAAGAGCGTCTCACCCGACTTGCCTTCCTGCAACTTCTGCTGGATTGCATGGTCGTATTCGCGGCTATTCCTGAGCGCGTGATCGAAGATCGTTGGGTTCGAAGTGAGCCCGGTGATCGATAATTCCTCGATGTAGCGGCGCAGGGTGCCCTTCATCAGCAATCCGCGGGTGATGTTGTCGAGCCAAAGGCTTTGACCCATTTCGTGGAGCTGTTGCGTAGCTTTCATT
>CAZSWI010000009.1:0-34618 GCA_964610635.1 uncultured Acidobacterium sp. | reverse complement strand
ATGCGCAGGCCGGTCAGGTGCTCGGCCATGTCGAACCAGTGGGAACCGATGTCAGCCATACAGCGGGAGGGTCCGCCAGCTTTGGAGTCGACTCGCCAGTTCCAATCGGTGTCGTAGAGCAGCCAGTCCTGGGAATACGTGCCCTGGACCACGAGAATTTCCCCAAGTTCGCCGGCCCCGCGCATCGCGCGCATCTGCTGCACCATGGGGTAGTAGCGCAGATTGTGACAGACGCAGTTACGTAATCCCTTTTGGGCGGCAAGGTCTACGAGTTCCCGGGCTTCCTCCACACTGACGGCCAGCGGCTTCTCGCAAAGGACGTGCTTGCCGGCGGCGAGCGCTTCTTTCGCCATGGAGAAATGCAGCGCGTTGGGCGTGCAGATGTGGACCGCGTCGATGGACAGATCGCGCAGGATGGCTTCGGCGCTCGCCGTGGGCACGCCAAACGATGAGCCCAGCTTCTCTGCAGCGGCGGTGTTGCGGCCGGCGATGGCGGCCACATCGACGTTTTCAACGCGGCGCAGCGCTTCGAGATGCGCGCGCCCCATGAATCCTGAGCCGAAAACTGCGGTACGGATGCGACCGGTCATATTTTCTGCTTCAACTCCTATGCCCACCAGAGAGGACCCGGCTGCTCCCGCACAACAAGCTCGTTCAGGAACGCCGCAGCCTTCCTCAGCCCTTCTTCGGCGGAGAGCAACGAGTCTTCGTGCTCGATCGAGAGTACGTTGTCGTAGCCGTACATGCGGAGCGTCGAGATAAATTCCTTCCACCACTTCGCGCCGTGTCCGTAGCCGCAGGTGCGGAAGATCCAGCCGCGATGGCGCTCGTCAGAGTAGGGCTTGGTGTCGAGCACCCCCGTGCGCGGCAGATTCGCCGGGTAAAGCTGCGTATCTTTGGCATGCACGTAAAAGATCGCCTCACCGAGGACGCGCACCGCCGCGATGGGGTCGATGTTCTGCCAGAAAAGATGGCTGGGGTCGAGATTAGCGCCCACCGACGGGCCCGCGATGGAACGCAGCCTGAGCATCGTTTCCGGCGAGTAGACCACGAAGCCGGGATGCATCTCGATGGCGATGCGGACGCCATGATCGGCGGCAAACTTACCGTGCTCAGTCCAGTAAGGCGTGACGACCTTCTCCCATTGCCATGCCAGAACATCGAGATAATCCGGGGGCCAGGGGCAGGTGACCCAGTTGGGGGCCTTAGCCTCGGGCGAGTCGCCGGGGCATCCAGAGAAGTCGACGACCACAGGGACGCCGAGCTTTTCAGCGAGGAGAACGGTCTTGCGGCTGACATCGCGATGCTGCGCTGCGCGCGCAGCATCTGGATGCAGCGCGTTGCCGTGGCAGCTGAGCGCACTGAGCGAAACGCCATGATCGGCCAGCACTTTGCGAAATTCATCGAGGGCCTTCGCGTCGTCGAGCATGGCGAGCTTGCAGTGGGCGTCGCCGGGGTAATTCCCCGTACCCAGCTCGACCCTGTCGATGTGCAGAGCCTTGAGCTTGCCGAGAACGGCAGTCAGCGGCAGCTGCGAGAGCAGCGGGGTAAAGACTCCGACTTTCATAGTGCGCAAACTCCAGCGGCCGGACTCAAGCGCCACGATCCGCAACGAGCCATGATACAGAGCACAGGGCTCAGAGCACAGAGGCTCCGTCTGCAGTCGCTCTTTCGTTCACGGCCACTGCGTCTCGCAAAACGGGACAGCGCTGCTCCCGCAGCGCAGAAAATGAACGCATGGATGCGATCCGGTTCAGGGAGGGCGCCGCCCGCTGGGATGAAGTCAGCCTGGGCGAGGTGATGCTGCGGCTCGATCCCGGCGAGGGCCGCATCCACACGGCGCGGCACTTTCAGGCGTGGGAGGGCGGCGGCGAATACAACGTTGCGCGCGGACTGCGCCGTTGCTTCGGGTTGCGCACGGCGGTGGCCACGGCCCTCGCGGATAACCCCGTCGGCCGCCTCATCGAGGACATGATCCTCCAGGGTGGCGTCGACTCCACAATGCTCCGCTGGGTTCCGTATGACGGCGTGGGACGCACGGTGCGCAATGGGCTGAACTTCACTGAGCGGGGCTTCGGGTTGCGCGCGGCGGCCGGTTGCTCCGACCGCGGTCATACCGCGATCGCCCAGGTGCCCACGACGGCGTGGGACTGGGACGAAATCTTTGGCGAGCAACAGGGTGCGCGATGGTTTCATACCGGCGGTATTTTTGCTGCCCTTTCGGAGTCGACGCCCGCTGTAGCCGTCGCGGCCATGGATGCGGCGCGTTTGCGTGGAACGCCCATCTCCTATGACCTGAATTTTCGCGATTCGCTGTGGAAGAGCATCGGTGGCAAGGTGAAAGCGCAGGAAGTCAATCGCGAGCTGGTCCGCAAGGTGGATGTCCTGCTCGGCAACGAAGAAGACTTTTCGGCAATGCTGGGGATATCGCTGCAGGGCGTGGCAGAAGACTTCGGCGAGCTGCCGGTCGCGAGCTACGAGCGGATGCTGAAGGACGTGGTTGCCGCGTATCCCTCCATCAAACTGGTCGCGACAACGTTGCGCACAGCGCACACTGCGACGCGCAACGCCTGGGGCGCGATGGCTCTGTATGAGGGGAAGACGGTATTGGTTCCGCAGCGGGAGATTGAGATTCTGGATCGCGTAGGCGGAGGCGACTCGTTCGCGTCGGGGCTGATCTACGGAATGCTCGCGGGCAAACCTATAGAGTGGGCGCTCCGCTGCGGTGTGGCGCATGGCGCGCTGGCCATGACGACTCCTGGCGACACCAGTATGGCGACGCTTGCCGAAGTGGAACGCGTGATGAAGGGCGAGTCGGCGCGAATTGCCAGGTAGCCAGTAGCTCAGTAGCTCAGTAGATGTGACGTTACGGATGGGAACGGATGCACTCACAGACAACCAAAGAGTGGATCGAGCGGGTCGGGATTATGCCCGTGCTGCGCGCTCGATCAGCTGTAGAGGCCCACGCTCTGGTGGAAGCGCTCGCCGCGGGCGGCATAACCGTGATCGAAGTAACGATGACGGTGCCGGGCGCCGTTGGGCTGCTGCGCGAACTCAGGAAGGAATATGGAGACGGGCTGCTGCTGGGGTCTGGCAGTGTAACCGATGCTGCGCAGGCGGCAGCGACCATCGATGCCGGCGCGGAGTTTGTGGTGAGCCCGAGCTTTCATCCGGAGGTCGTGGCGAGAACAAGAGAACTGGGCAAGATTTCGATTCCCGGCGCGCTGACGCCGACGGAGGTGATCACGGCGTGGCGTGCAGGCGCGGACTACGTGAAGATCTTTCCCTGCTCGGCGGTCGGTGGCCCACCGTATCTGAAGGCTCTGCTCGCGCCCTTTCCGGAGCTGCGGCTGATTCCGACCGGCGGCGTAACCCTGCAAACGGCAATGGATTTTCTGAAGGCGGGTGCGCGCGCGCTGGGGGTCGGGACGGACCTCGTCAATCCGAAAGCGATTGAAGAAGGCAAGCCGGAGATGGTGATGGAGACGGCGCGGGCATACCTCGAGATTGTGGCGAAGTTTCGCCTTGCGCCGAAATGATGCGTTGATCCAGCCCGCTCGCCAACCGTGAGTCGATACAATGGCGGCCATGGCCATGAAAAAGCTGGCGAAGAAGGCCGCGAAGAAAGCACCGTGGAGGAGGTCGAAGAATTCCCCCGCTAAAGCGCCCGCAAACCAGAAGAAACCGGGCAGGAATGCCGGCCTCGAACTCGATCCAAAACGCATCGAAGAGCTGCTGAAGCGTTTGCAGGCTGCATATCCAAACGCCGAGTGCGCGCTGCACCATCGCAACGCGTGGGAGCTGCTGGTCGCAACGATTCTTTCGGCGCAATGCACAGATGCGCGCGTCAACATGGTCACGCCGAGCCTGTTCCGTAAATTCCCAACGCCCGCCGCCTTTGCCGGGGCTTCCCTGCCCGCCATCGAGGAGGAGATTCGGTCGACCGGTTTTTATCACAACAAGGCGAAGTCGATCTCCGGAGCGGCGAAACGAGTCGTCAGCGAATTCGGCGGGAAAGTCCCTGAAGCAATGCCGGAATTGCTGACGCTGCCCGGCGTAGCACGCAAGACCGCCAATGTGGTGCTGGGCGTCGCCTTCAAAAAGGCTGAAGGCATCGTTGTCGACACGCACGTGCTGCGCTTATCCCATCGGCTGGGGCTCACGCGGGCCGAGGATCCAAAGAAGGTGGAAGAGGATCTGATGCGGATCATCCCCAGAAATCATTGGATCGCTTTTTCGCACGAGATGATCCACCACGGCCGCCAGATTTGCATCGCGCGCAAGCCCAAATGTGCGGAGTGCCCGCTGGAGACATTGTGCAACGCGCCGGATAAGACCTGGAGCAGCCACTGAACTGAAGCCGGTAGCCAGTAGCTGATGGATGTTCGGTGCTATGCTTCCGGGGGCCGTTGCGGCGCCTCATGACGCGAGGTGAAATCGCTGCGGTTCCGGGAGCTGACATGACTGGTTCTTTTTCTGGCACGGATTTGTTTTCGCGCAGGCGCTTTCTTCAGACAGCGACAGCAGCGGCAGTTGTGTCGCGCAGCCGCTGGGCTCGCGCCGCGGCCTCCGACCGCATTACCATCGGCGTGATCGGCTGGGGCATGATGGGCCCGGCCAACACCAAAGCGTTTCTGGCTCAGCCCGACTGCCAGGTCGTTGCGGCGTGCGATCTGGATAAAAATCACCTGCAGGCCGCGCTCGACACCATTAACGGACACTACGGGAACCAGGACTGCAAAGGCTATCACGACTATCGCGAGCTGCTGGCGCGCACCGATATCGACGCGGTAATGATCGCCGTTCCCGATCACTGGCACGCGATCATCGCAACCGAGGCTGCCAACCGGAAGAAGGACATTTACGGTGAGAAGCCGCTGGCCCGCACTATCTTCGAGCAGCAGGCCATCGTGAAGGCCGTCCAGAAGAACAACATCATCTGGCAGACCGGTTCCTGGCAGCGTTCTCTTCCCTCCTTCCACAAGGCGGCGGAGATCGTGCGCAACGGGCTGATCGGCGACGTGACACACGTTGAAGTGGGCCTGCCCGGCGGCCATCATGACTTTCCCGGAACCCTGCCGGCGCTGATGGAGAAACTGTCCTCGTTGCCGAATAAGCCGGAGAGTCCAGCGCAAATCGTGCCTGGAACACCGGCGTGGGACCTGGCGGTCTCCGATCCGCCGGCGGACTTTGACTACGACACCTGGATCGGCCCGTCGAAGATGGAGCCGTACATCGCTGTGCGCGTCTACCAGAACTGGCGCTGGAACTACAACACCGGCGGCGGCCAGCTGCTGGACTGGATTGGTCACCACGGCGATATCGCCCACTGGGGCCTCGGCTTCGATCGCACCGGCCCCTCGGTCGTGGAAGGGCATGGCGACTTTCCGCCCGCGAACGCCGTTTGGAACACCGCGACGAAATACACCATCGAGTGCCTCTACCGGAAGGAAGTCACCGGCTACCCCGCCGACGTGACGATGACGATTGCCGGCGGTTCTCCGGCGATCGCGATGGGCACGAAGTGGATCGGTAAAGACGGCTGGGTGTGGGTCGATCGCAGCGGATTCGACGCCTCGAATCCGGAATGGGTGAAAGATGAGTCGCTGCCTGACTCCGAGCGGAAGGTGCAGCTCAACGTCTCGCAGGAACACAGGCGGAATTTTCTCGACAGCGTCAAATCGCGGAAGCCGACGATCACGCCAGTCGAAACCGCGCACCACTCGACAATCCCCGGCCACCTCGGGCTGATCTCCATGATGCTGGTGCGCGGAATCGAGTGGGATCCGGTGAAGGAGACCATCGCGAACGATGGGGCAGCCACCGCACTGCTTTCGCGCCCGTATCGCGAGCCCTGGAAACTGGCCTGAACCCGGCGTGTGCACGCCATGTGGCGCAACCTGACCTGTATGAATTTGTTTATGAATTGTCTCCGGCGCATCCAACGGACTGTTGGAGGATAACGAATGAAACGAATTCTTTCCGCCGTCTGCTGTTTCGCTTTATGCTCTCTTTCTGTTTTCGCCCAAAAGATGAGCGACCAGCAATTTGTCGCTTTTGCCGCCGAAACCGACATGGTGGAGGCAAACCTTGGGCAGCTGGCCCAATCCGTGGCCTCTTCCCAGGGCGTGAAAGATTATGGCCAGATGCTCGTCACCGATCACACGCAGGATTACGGCCAGTTGTCGAGCGCGGCACAACAGGCCAGCCTGACGGTGCCGAACGCCATCGATGCCGAACATAACAAGGCGATGATTGATCCGTTCCAGAAATTGAAGGGCGCTGCTTTCGACCACAAATACATCCAGGAGATGATCGCCGGACACACCAAAGCCATCGCGATCTATAAAAAGGAAGCTGCAGACGCGCAGAATCCGGCTATCAAGACCTACGCGCAAACCGCGTTGCCAGTACTCGAAAAGCATCTGGACGGAGCGAAGGCGCTGATGAAATCCAAATAGGCTGGGTCCGGCAGCAAAAACATTCGAGACGGGGCCATGGCCGCGAGGCTGGCCCCGTCCTTCGTCTCCGGGCGCCGCGCACTCGCACGAGCATACCCACGATGGCCTGACTCATTCGCACACGCACGATCGCATCACGACCACCCGCACCAGTAGCCGAACAGCACAGCGGCAAGCCAGCGCGACTTATAATCGGCATGTCGTGCAGGAACCTTTTCGTCGATCTCGCGCGTTTGTTGTTCTGGTTGCCGGGGCAGCATGCCTGTGCGCGGCGGTCCGTGCTCAGGAACCTTCCGCGGCCAAACCGTCTGAACCGGCTGAGGTCCACGGTCGCCTGCTTCTCGTGCTTCCTTTTGAGAACCGCACCGGGAACGCCAGTCTGGACTGGATGGGCGAGGCGTTTCCCGACGTCCTGAACCGGCGGCTCAACTCGGCTGGATTTCTCACGATCAGCCGCGGCGATCGGCTCTACGCCTTCGACCACCTCGGATTGCCGCTGAACCTTGAGCCTACTCGGGCCACGGCGATTCGGATCGCCCAGACGCTCGATGCCGATTATGTTGTCTTCGGCCACTACACAATCGCCCAGAGCCAGGCTGCGGGCCAAACCACAAGCCAGGCAGCGGATCACATTGCCGCGCATGCGGAGTTGTTGGACGTCTCTGCATTGCGCGTGGGCCCTCCCATCGATCGGCAGGGCGATTCGAACGGCCTGCTGCGGATGATCGACAGCGTCGCCTGGCAGATCACGCGGCAACTCGACCCCAGCTACGCAGTGGAGGAGCAAACCTTTGTCGCGGCCGACAAGAAGCTGAACCCCGACGCCTTTGAGGATTACATCCGGGGGCTGGTGGCCGGGAACGCTCCGCAGAGCATCCAGCACCTGCGCGATGCGCTCAAGCTCGACCCGGACTTTGCCGCGGCCTGGCTGGCCCTGGGCCGAGCGTACTTCAGCAATCAGGAATACGAGCAGGCCGCTGCCACACTCGGGCGATTGCCGAAGGATGATCCCAATGCGCTCGAAGCCGATTTCTATCGCGGCTTGGCCTGTTTTTTTACCGGGAACTACCGCGAGGCCGAGGACGCATTCGCATTTGTGAGCATGCGCCTGCCTCTCCCCGAGGTAGTCAACAACCAGGGAGTGGCGGCCAGCCGGCGCGGCAAGGACGCGGGCGCGCTCTTCCAGCAGGCGGTCACCGCCGATCCTCGCGATCCGGATTATCACTTCAACCTTGCGGTCGCTCTCGCACACCGGAACGACACCGAAGGCGCGCTGCGGGAACTGAACGAGACGCTCACCCTGCACACGCAGGATACAGAGGCGCAGGCCTTCGCCGATCAGCTGAAGAATCCTGGCACGCTGAAACCGAACCCCGATCCGGGGCATGCGGTCGCTGACGCGCAGGGGCCCCTCGAGCGCATTAAGCGCGGTTACAGCGAGGCCGGCTTCCGCCAGGCGGCGTTCGAAATGGAGCAGGTGCAGCAATTGCGTCTGGCGACGATGCCCCCACAGCAGCGCGCGGCTGAATTGGTGAAGGCCGGCGATCAGTTCTTCCAGCGCGGGCTGGTACTTGAGGCCGAACGGGAGTATCGTGAGGCTCTGGAAGCCGATCCATCGTCGGCCCTGGCGCACGCCGGCCTGGCTGCCGTTCGGGAGCGGGATGGCGATGCGGATGCCGCTCGCCAGGAGGCGCATGCATCGATCCGGCTAACGCCCAACGTGCCCGCATATCTGGTGCTGGCACGGCTCGATCTGGGGGCCAACCAGTTGAGCGCTGCGGCTGGCGATGTGGGCGATGCCCTGAAGGTAGATCCCGCAAACGCCAATGCCAAAGGCATGAAGCTGGCGCTGGAGCGGCGAGGACAGGCGACCCCATGAGAACAGGAATCGGCATTCACCCGGCGTTGAGACACCCCGGGTTACCCGCGAACCGTGATCGAAGATTAGCGCCCAGGCACAGTGGTCTCCTGGTGGGACTGGTCTTGTTGCTGGTCTTCTGCCTGCTGGGCCCGTGCACGGTCGCGGCCCAGAGCAGCCAGGCCGGCACCCAGGTGGTTGTTCTGCATCTCGACGACACCATTCAGCCCATCAGCGCGGACTACCTGAAGCGCGGCATCGATATGGCGGCCGAACTCCACGCCCAGGCGATTCTCGTTGAGCTGAATACGCCGGGAGGACTCCTCGATTCCACGCGGACCATGGTCGGGGACATCCTCGCTTCTCCGTCGCCTGTGATTTTCTACGTCGCTCCGTCCGGAAGCCGCGCTGGTTCAGCGGGCTTTTTCCTGATGGAAGCCGCAGACGTCGCCGCTATGGCGCCAGGAACCAATGCCGGAGCCGCTCACCCAGTCGTCGAGATGGGCAAGATCGACGACACCATGAAGCAGAAGATTCTCAACGATACGCTGGCGTTCCTGCGCTCCTATGTGTCGATGCGCGGGCGCAATGTCGATGCCGCCCAGGACGCCGTCCAGAATTCCAAATCGTATACCGACCAGGAGGCGCTGAACCTCCATTTGATCGACGTGATCTCCCCCGATGAGCGCGCGCTTCTCAACACCATTGACGGACGCACGGTGAAGCGCTTTAACGGGACCAGCCAGACGCTGCACACGCGCGGCTCCAGCCTGGTTGCGGTCGATCCAACCGTGCGCGAGCAGATCATGGATCGTCTGATGGATCCGAATCTCGCCGTCTTGATCCTGCTGGCTGGCGCCTTGCTCATTTATCTCGAATTCAACACGCCGGGAACCATTATTCCTGGGGCGCTGGGCACGCTGCTCGTTCTGCTGGCCCTCTTTTCGCTCAACCTGCTCCCGGTGCGCTACACATCGTTGGCGCTGATGGTTGGCGCGCTGATCCTCATGGTGCTGGAGGCAAAGTTCCCAAGCCATGGCATCCTGGCCGCAACGGGGACGGTGGCGCTGGTGCTGGGCGCCCTGACTCTTGTGGCTGGACCCATCCCCGAAATGCGCGTCCAACTCGCCACGGCCATCGCGACAGGTGTGGCCTTCGGCCTGATCACAACATTCCTGGTGCGCATCGCGCTCATTGCCCGTCACAACAAAGTGCTTGTCGGTCCGGAAGCCCTGGTCGGCGCCGTCGGAGTCGCGCAGCAGGAGCTGGCCCCTCGCGGGCAGATTATCGTGCATGGCGAGCTGTGGGTAGCGGAATCGGACGCGCCCATTGCCGCGGGTGAGAACGTGCGCGTGCGCGGCGTCAATGGGCTCAAGCTGCTGGTGGAACCGGTACATGAGCATGTTACAGCCTGATATTGCGCGGGCTTTGCCGCATCCGGTGCGATACAATCGCAGCGGGCGTAAGGGGCCCTGGCCATGGAATATCCCGTTCTCATCTTTATCGCGATTGTCATCCTCTACCTGCTGAATTCCATCAAGATTTTGCGCGAGTATGAGCGGGGTGTTATTTTTCGCCTGGGCCGCGCATTGCCCCAACCCAAGGGTCCAGGCATCATCCTTGTCTTCCGGCCGCTCGATCAGATGGTCCGGGTTTCGCTGCGCCAGGAAGTGATGGAGGTCCCGCCCCAGGACGTCATCACCCGCGACAACGTCACCATCAAGGTGAATGCCGTCATCACCATGCGCGTGCTCGATCCCGGCAAGGCGGTCATCGAGGTTACGAACTACGTTTACCAGACCTCCCAGTTCGCGCAGACCACACTCCGGTCTGTGCTCGGCGAGGTCGAACTCGACGGACTGCTCTCGCATCGCGACGCGCTCAATCAGCGCATCCAGACCATCATCGACCAGCGAACCGAACCCTGGGGCGTCAAAGTGGTCAGCGTCGAGGTCAAGCAGGTCGATCTGCCGGACACCATGCTCCGCGCCATGGCCCGCCAGGCGGAAGCCGAACGCGAGAAGCGGTCGAAGATCATCAATGCCGAGGGCGAATTCATGGCCGCTCAGAAGCTCGTCGAGGCCGCTAATCTCCTGGCCGAGCAGCCCGTCACCCTGCAGCTAAAATATCTGCAAACCCTTACCGACATCGGGGTCGAGAAGAACACGACCATCGTCTTTCCCCTCCCGATGGAGTTGATCTCTTTGCTGGGGCATGGGTTACCTGCAAAGACACCCCCGCCGCCACCAGATTCGAAATAGTGGGTTCTCATCCCCGAGAGGCTCTCTATGGCTTTTTTGTTTGACACCGAAGAGGAACTGCAAACTCGCAAAGGCAGCCGCGCCGGCGCGATAGGCCACGCCGTAAGCACAGATACGGAGATCGCCCTCGGAACCCGATCTCTGCTGGGAATCTTCTTTGGCCTGGTGCTCATCTGCGGTGTCTTCTTCGGACTCGGCTACTCGGTGGGACGCGGCAGCGGCTCCCGCATCGCAGTTCAAACCGCAACTGAGACACCCGCGCCCGCAGACAGCCATCTCAACAAACCATCCCCGCAACAGAGCCTCACCCCGGTCGAAACGCCCCCCGCGGGCAGCGATCAGGCAGATCCAGCGGCAGCAGCCTCCGAGCCTGGCTTGCAGCCCGTTAGCGCCCCAGCTCACACTCCCGCCATCGTCCCCGCGTCCCCGGCCATTCTGCAGCCGGCTAATGTTCCGTCAACCCAGGCCACGCCCCCCGTTGCGTCGCTGCCCAAATCAGCGGCCGCAATCGTGCCGCCGCAGAGCTTCATGGTCCAGGTCGCGGCGGTGCGTGTTGCACAGGACGCACAGATTCTGGTGGACGCGCTCAGGAAGCACGGCTATAGCGCGGCGGTCCGCAAAGAGCCGCAGGATCAGCTGCTTCACATCCAGCTGGGGCCGTTCACTTCGCGCGCCGATGCCAACGCCATGCGCTCCAAACTGCTGGCCGACGGCTATAACGCGGTCGTGAAATAGCTAGCCCCACATCCACTCCGGCAATCCCGACGCGATGGCCTCGCGCACAGCGGCCATCAGCTCTTCGCGCGAAGCATAATTGCGCGGCAGGATCGGCGGGTGGAAGACCACATGCGCCGTCCCGGGGTAGATTTTCATGCTGCCCTTCGTCATCATGCTTTCTGTACCGAAGATCGAAACGGGTACGACGTCAGCTCCGGATTCCATCGCCAGATAAAACGGGCCCTTCTTGAACGGTTGCAGTCGCCCGTCAGGCGAACGGGTGCCCTCGACAAAAGAGAGGACGTGAATGCCGGATGCGAGAACGCGCGTTGCCGTCTCTACACTTTCCGCGGCGCTCTCCACGCGGCCATCGCGATCGACGGGAATATAGCTTGCCCGTCTCATCCCCCATCCCAGAATCGGAATCTTCATCAGCGAGCGCTTCAGGAAGGCCGCAGTGCGCACCGGGAGCAACCCAAGGAGAATCGGCGGATCGAGATTCGAGATGTGGTTGGAGAGGAAAATATAATGTCGCGATGGATCGAGGGGCTTCTCCCAGTCCGCCTCCACGCGAATACCGGCCAATCGCAGCCCCGAGCGAACCACCCAGAGCGCCCCGCGGTAGAGCGGCAACACATTGTTGGTGAGGATGACCCAGGGGATGGTGACGAACGCAACGGGAATGCCCAGTATGACCCAGGTGGAGAATAGAACGAGCGCCGCCAACATCGATCAGCCCTGTCGCGTGCGCTGTGCGAGGGCCTCAGGCAGCTTCTCGTAGATGCCGTCGAACCCGCCGTTCGAAAGGATGGCGACCACATCTCCCGATTCGAGGCGCGGCGCCAGATTCGTAACAATGGCATCGGCATTTGCGAGAAGTACCGCATCGCGCCCCGAGTCCCGGAGAGCGGCGGCCACGTTTTCCGGATGCAGCCGCTCTGCTTCCGGAATTTTCTCCGAGTGAAAGACGCCGGCCAGAACGACGCGGTCGGCCAGGGCGAGGCTCTCCACCAGCTCACGCTCGAAAACATTGCGGCGCAGCGTGTTCGAACGCGGCTCGAGAACCGCCCACAGCCTCCGCCCCGGATAGGCCGAGCGCAACGCGCGCAGTGTTTCGCGGATCGCCGTCGGATGGTGCGCGAAGTCGTCGATGATGGTGATGCCGGCGATCTCGGCGCGCACTTCGAGACGACGCCGGACACTGCGAAAGGTCGCCAGTGCCTCGACGATCGCCTCGCGTGGAACTCCCTGTCCCACCGCCAGCGCCGCGGCAGCTGTGGCATTGAGGGCGTTGTGCTCGCCAGCTAGGGGCAGGGTGAGCTCACCCCACGGTTGCCCCGCGCGAAGAACTTGCCAGCTGCTCGCGCCATCCCTAAAGCGAAAATCGGCGAGCTGCCACGTTGAGCTGGGCGCGAATCCGTAACGTTCAACGTTACACATTGCATGGCTCACGCACTCGGAAACATTCTCGGAGCCGTCGAAGGCCACGATGCGCCCCCGGCGCGGCACCAAATTCACCAGCCGCTTGAACGCCGTCTTCACCGCGTCCAGGTCGCTGTAAATATCCGCGTGATCGAACTCAACGTGCGTCAGGATGAGCGCGTCCGGAAAGTAGTGCATGAATTTTGGCCCCTTGTCGAAGAAGGCCGTGTCGTACTCGTCGCCTTCGATGATGAAGGGACGCCCATCGCGCAGCTGGAAGCTGGTTCCAAAGTTCTCGGCCACGCCGCCGATAAGAAACGACGGCGACAGCTCCGGCTGGCGTCGCGAGGCAACTTCATAAATCCAGGCCAGCATACTGGTCGTCGTCGTCTTGCCGTGGGTTCCCGCAACCACCAGCGATTCATGACCCTCCTTCTCGTGTGTCACGACGAACTCGTCATGAATCACCCGCGCCAGAGAAGTGAAGGGAATGCGCCGATCGAGAACGTACTCCACTTCGACATTGCCGCGCGACATCGCGTTGCCCACGATCACCAGATCGGGCGCCGGCTGAAGGTTGGCCTCAGCAAACGGCTCGGCAATGGGAATGCCAAGCCCGCGCAACAGATCGGACATAGGCGGATACGCCGCTTGATCCGACCCCGTGACCCGATGTCCCTTGAGCTGCAGCATGCCGGCCAGCGATGCCATGGCTGTTCCGCAGATTCCGATGAGATGGATGTGCCTTTTACCCTGCATGTTTGGGGGGATTAACCGCGGGTTCGAGATAACGTAACAGTGGTTGATCGCTTTCGAGGTTGAGTTCCGCCTCAATGCCAAGGGGAAGGGTAACATTGCCTCCCGATACGTGGCCGGAACGAAGTCCGATGGCGATGGGCACTTCCAGGGGACCAAGCAGCCGCAGAATCACCTGTTGAAGAAGATCGGGATCAGCGCCCCGCGAGCCGCAATCGAGCATTTCGCCGAAGATGAAGCCACGCGCACCTTCGAATTTCCCGGCAAGGATCATCTGCCGCAGCATCCTGTCGATCTGGTAGGGTTTAGTGCCCACATCTTCAAGGAAAAGCAGTTTGCCCTCCGTTTGCGGCGAATAACGCGTTCCCAGCGCTGCCGTTAGAATGCTGAGGCAGCCGCCATAGATCGCGCCGCCCGCGCGACCGGGCCGAAGAACCCGCAGGCCCTGCTCCGCTCCCGCCTCGACCATACCCGTAGTCACCGATGACCGAAAACTTTCAAGGTGCACACCATTCTGAACGGAGAAGTCCGCTGCGACCATGGGCCCGTGAAAGGAGACAAGCCCGATCTGGTCGAGCAACCATGTCTGCACCGCGGTCATATCGCTGTACGCGAAGAACGGCTTCGGATGCCTGCGGATGAGGTCGAGATCGAGCCCTTCGAGCATGTAGTTCGATCCGTAACCGCCCCGGGTACAAATTATCGCCCGGATTTCGGGATCGGCGAAAGCTCGATGGAGATCGTCCAGGCGCTCCTCCGGCGTTCCGGAAAAATACGGCGGGTGCTTGCCCAGGGCGTGCTCCGATGCAACAGCGTCGTAGCCGAGCGACCACAGCGCTTCCAGACCATGTTTGATCTTCTCCGGACTTGCGCTGCTGGCCGGCGAAAGCACGGCCACGCGCGCTCCCGGCCACGCCGGGGGAGGTTTCAGGACCTTTTTCCGGGTAAGTGAATCAGTCAACAAACACCTCACCTTCGGCGATCAGCACTGCCGGGCCGGTCAGGATCATTTCAGCGCCCGGACCGGCCCATTCGACACGCTGCGCGCCGCCGGGTGCGCGCACCGTAAGGGGGGATCGACCGCCGCAATGTAACAGGACAGCAGCCGCAGAAGCGCAGGTTCCGCTTCCCGAAGACGAAGTGGGACCAACACCGCGCTCGAAAATACGAATCTCGACTTCATCCGCGCGCATGATGCGGACAAACTCGACGTTAATCTGCTTCGGAAACTGGGTATGAAAGCAAATCTCGCGGCCGAGCTCCTGCCAGCCGCGGCTGTGCGCGCGAAAACTCTCGTCATGCACCACGATGACGAAGTGCGGATTGCCCATCGAGACATGAATGCCATGCACCATGGTCTTGTCTGCAAGGGTCACATGGATTTGGCTGACCTCCGGGACGCCCATGCCCGCGGCGATCTGAAAATGATTTCCGTCCACCCCGACAATGCTGCACAATCGTGTGCCGGCGTCTGTCTCCAGCGTTATCAGGTCGCCTGAAGACGCCTTCTGGCGATCAGCGACCCACCCAGCAACGCAGCGGGTACCGTTGCCCGAGATCTCGGCCACGGAGCCATCGGCATTGACGAGCCGTATGCGGCCCTGCATAGCGCCTGTGGATTCGAAAAACTCCACCCCATCGGCGCCGACCCCTGTATGCCGCTCGCACAGCTTTTTTGCCAGGTCGGGATCGCAGACGCCCTCGACGATGAGAAAGTCGTTGCCGCAGGCGTGCGCTTTCGCAAAGCGCATCACTCGTCCTCCGCATCGCGAAAGCAATGCACCTCGTCGATAGGGGTTGCGGCGTTGAGCGCGCCGAGCAGAATCCGATGCACACGCCGGTTCGCCGAGACAGTAAAGACAAGCCTCTGCAGCTCGCCCACCGGCTCACTTTCCAGCTCTTCCATGCGCCGATTCACGCGATCCAGCACGCCAAGCACGGCCATACTCATCTTCTCCGCATCGCCACCGCGTACCTCGTACGTGACGTCATAGAGCTTGAGGTTGGCGCTGTATTCCAATAGGCGTACCAATTCCAAAACAACCAGTACAACAACCGTTGCGAAGATGGCGGGAAAATAAAGACCGGCCCCGCAGGCCATTCCGATCGAGGCAACCGCCCATACCGTCGCGGCACTGGTAAGCCCGCTCACCCGATCGCGATTGTGCAGGATGAGACCGGCGCCCAGAAAGCCGATCCCCTGGACGATATTCGAAGCGATCTGGCCGCGGTTGGAGCTCGTATCGCCGGCAATCACCGCGGAGAGAAACGTGAACATCGCCGCACCGAAACAGATCAGCACATTGGTGCGCACACCGGAGGGACGGTGATGATACTCCCGGTCGATGCCGACGGCGCATCCGAGGGCCGCCGCAAGCAAAAGCCGCCCCGCCGCCCCGCCGGTGAGCAGCATCTGCTCGATCCGGCTGAACGTCTGCATGCTGCCGTTTGCGCTCGCCGTAAGGATCACTTGCCGCTGATCCTATCACCCGTTGTGGACAGGTTTGAACGATAGAAACGTACACAGGGTTGACCAGTAGAGCACACGATGTTCACAAGCGTCAGTCCCTGCGGGTGGGCTTCGACCGCCCGCGCGACCGCATCGTGATCGGCAGCGACAACGAAAGCCGCGGACTGGGCCGGATGCTCGAGCGCCGGCGTCCACTGGTAGTAGTCCGTCTCGTTGATGGTGCGATGCAGCGGAATGCCGGCCCGTTGAAACGCACCGATGTGGTCCGAGGTCCAGACCAGGATCATGCCCTCGAACGGCAGTTGATCGAGAGCACGCGCATAAGCTGCCTCAAAAGGGATACGCGTTCGGGAATTCTCAATCGCCTCGCGCAGCACCAGCGGCGTCGAGCGCATGAGGGCGGAGCAGTCGACGATAATCAGAACCATGGCTGCGAGCAGGATCAGCGAAGCCTCGCGCGGCCAGCGCTTCTCCATCAAGCCCATAAGCCACGCGACCAGGAATCCCAGCGACAACCCAAAGATGGGTAGCATTTCCATACCGTAGCGAGTGTTGTACCAGGAATGCGGCCACCAGACAGGAATGAAAATCGGCACCGAGCCCCAGGCAACCGAATATGCGTAGAAGGGCAGCGGCATCCAAAGCAGCAGCAATGGAGCGAGTTCCTGCTTCCGCCATAGCAGGATCGCCGCGGCCGTTCCTGCGATCACCAGCATCAGCAGGCGATTGGCCCAACGCACCGGGACCGCGCCCAGCTCGGCCGATTTGAGGTAATACAGCGCGGCGACGCGCATGCTGTGCCAGCCGGGGTAATGCGGAGCGCCCGGAGTGGAGGTACGGGCATCGATCGCCTTCGCGGAATACGGCCCGCGCATGAAATCGAGCCAGTCGCCATACTGACGCGCATTCCAGGCCAACCAGAGGATCGGCGCAGTGATCAGCATCGCTGTCAGCAGAACGAATGCGCCGCCCGCCGGCGTTTTCCAGGATCGAGAGCGCCACAAAGCGTGTAGAGCGATGATCCACACAATCGATGCGAAGATCCACCCGTCGTAGCGAGTAAAAATCGCTGTGAACAGCACGATCCCGCAGCCAGCGAGAGCGCGTCCGGCGAGCCCGTCCCTGATGCCACGCAGGTACGCCATGAGGAAGAGCGCTGCCCATATCATTTGGCAAAGGAAGATGGGCTCGTTCATGGCGGTGGTTTGCATGTAGAGCAGGCCCGGGTTGAGCGCGAAGAACAATGCGGCAACGACGGCCCCGGAGGGGCGCAGCCAATAACGCGCCAGCCGCCACAGCCCGGCGACACTGAGGACGTAGCACGCCATCGACGGGATAGCGCCGGCGATGCCGTTTTGCCACCACACCATGCGCGCGGCAAACGGCATCATGAGCAGATGCGGAAACGGCAGCCACACCGAGCCGATCTGGCGGATCCCGGGGTTCAGCGAGTCAATGATGCGGCGAGCAATGTGCAGATGCGCCACCGCGTCGCCATAGAGCAGAAGCATGTTGCGCGGAAAACAGTAGCCAAAGGCCAGCACCGAGAACAGTGCCGCGACCATGGCGGCGAAGATGGTCTCGTGGCGGAGGGAGCGGCTCTCGAGCTCCGCAGAGCTTTCCCGCAGGCGCAGCTTCTTAGTCGAGGTGCGAGAGCTGGCGGAAGAGCGCAAAGCGTTCCTCAATTTCATTGGGCTCTAACTGCTGCAGCCGCTCCGTGCCAAAGCGTTCCACGGCAAACGAGCCCATCACGCTGCCATAAAACATGGCGCGCCGGAAGACGGCGGGCGTCAGCGCCGGTTGTGAAGCGATGTAGCCGAAGAAGCCTCCAGCGAAGGAATCCCCCGCCCCGGTCGGATCGACCACTTCAGCCAGCGGCATCGCAGGTACTCGAAATGGAGTGGTCCGGGCCTGCGCGTCGCCCGGAAACGAGCGCTCGCAGAAGAAGGCGGTCGCGCCGTATTCGCCATGTTTCACGACCAGCGCCTTCGGGCCAATCTCGAGGACTTTGCCCGCGGCAACCACCAGGTTGTTGTCTTTCGCGAGCATCTTCGCTTCCGTGTCGTTGATCAGCAGCGCATCGAGACCCTTCAGAACGCGGCCAAGATTCTCGGCATGGTCCTTAATCCAGTAATTCATCGTGTCGCCGCACACCATCTTCACCTTCGGCATCTTGCGGCGCACTTCCTCCTGCAAAACAGGGTCGATGTTGGCGAGGAAAAGGTATTCGCTGTCCTCATATTCAGCGGGAATCTTCGGCGAGAAGCTCTGGAATACGTTCAGCTCGGTGTTCAGAGTCTGTGCCTCGTTGAGGTTCTTCATGTAAGAGCCGCTCCAGAAGAAGCTCTTGCCGGGAACGTGCTCGATGCCGCGGATGTCGATCTTGCGCCGGGCAAAGACCTGCTCTTCGTCAGGGCCAAAGTCTTCGCCGACGACACCAATCACGCGAACGTCGGTAAAGTAGCTCGCCGCCAGCGAGAAATGCGTGGCGGCGCCGCCCAGACAACGCTCCCGGCGGCCGGAAGGAGTTTCAATTGCATCGAATGCCACACTACCGACCACAAGAATAGCCATGCGAAAAATCTTCCTCGTGTTCCTATCTTTGCTTGAGATACTTTCCAACCAAAAGGTCCAGCCTTTCCCGCGCCGCTGGCGGAATGGCATCGGGACTCGTGAGAATCGCATATTGCAGCGCTGACCCGCAGCCGCACTTCCGCTCGCCGGGCATCTCCGCAACCACCGCTCTGACCACGCGACAGGCGTTCGCCGCGTTTTGATTCATCACTGCGACGATTTGATCGATGCTCACGTCTTCGTGCCCCTCATGCCAGCAATCGTAGTCCGTCACCATGGCTGCCGTCGCATAGCAAATCTCCGCCTCGCGCGCCAGTTTCGCCTCCTGCAGGTTGGTCATGCCAATCACATCGGCGCCCCAGCTGCGGTAAAGATTCGACTCGGCGCGCGTGGAGAACTGAGGACCCTCCATGCATACATACGTCCCGCCCGCTCTGGCGGTGACGCCTTCAGCACTACAGGCACCTGTAATCGCCTGGGCCACCGTGGCGCAGACTGGATCGCCGAAGGCCACGTGAGCAACGACGCCATCGCCGAAGAAAGTGGAGATGCGGTGGATGGTCCGGTCGATGAACTGGTCGGGAATCACGAAATCGCCGGGCTTGTGCTCTTCCTTCAACGACCCGACTGCCGACACGGAAACTATCCGCTCCACCCCCAGCTTCTTGAACGCATAAATGTTCGCGCGGAAGTTCAGCTCCGAGGGAAGAATGCGATGTCCGCGCCCGTGCCGCGCCAGGAAGGCAACCTTACGTCCCTCCAGTTCGCCGAGCACCACAGCATCGCTGGGTTCGCCGAAAGGGGTGGTGACGCGCTCTTCATGAACGCCAGTGAGGCCGGGCATGGAATACAGCCCGCTGCCCCCGATGATGCCGATTTCTGCCTGCTGCAATACGACTCCCTGGCGGACACGCCCAACATCGCTCGGAGCCGAATTGCAAAGGGCTTCCGGTGATGCGTGACGCTGGATGAACGCAGGAAATCAGTATAAATGGTGCGGAAGTGCCGCCTTCATCATGCCGCATCCAGCCATGAAGTTAACCATGGCGCCAGCCGGATCGGAGGCCCTGTCCCGGAATCGGTCGGTGGCTGGCGCGGTGCGCCCCGAAGCCATCTGCGCCCCGCTCGCCTGCTGAGCGCCGAGCATCAGGAACTGCAGCTTGCGTGCCATTCCAAGATCGAAGCTCTCGCTCGCAAAGACGTCGTTGCCGCTGCTCACAATCAGCACCGTCCCCTCATTCGTTTTGTAGATCTGCTCGTCTTCACTGGTCTCCGCGGACTTATCCCGCGCCACCTGGGTATATTTCTTGCTCAGCTCGTCGGCATACATCTTAACGAACGCCTGAGCAGCGTCGGGAGACTTCCACTGCGACAGATACAGCAGTGCCACGGACGAAGTCGAATCTTTGTCCGGCGCATTTTTCTTCTGCGCGGCATAATAAATGCCCCCATCCCAGGCAGGCGTCAACTGAGCGGCAGCCTGGTTCCCCCCGAACAGCTCCGCGAGGATGCGCACGTCCAGCTCGCCCATCACGCCAATGTCGTAGGGGCTGTATTCCCCATCAATGACGGCATGAATATCGGGCATCGTGAGCAGCGGAACCTTCGCTTCGTGCTCATAGGCGCTCGGATTCATGATTTCGTAACTGCTCGCCGGCGGGCGGTCCAGAACCCCGGCATAGGCGGCGGCGGGGTTCGACGAATCGGCGACCAGCGCGGCTTCGAATTTCAAGCCGTCTCTGTACGGGAACAAAAGTGACTCCTGCAGCAACAGCGGCGCGCGCGAAAGGACTGGCGAATCCCCATCGTCGGTCATACCGTCCAGAAGATTCTCGATCAGTTCGGGCGCAGTCCGCAGGCTCTTATGGGCCGGCGCCAAACTGTAGTCGACGAAGACAGCCATCGCCTGCCCCTCCAGAACCGCCTCTCTGGCCGTATCGTCCTCGTCGGTGGCCACGTGCTTCTTGTCGTCTGCATAGCTGTGCGACAGATCGTCGCTGGTCTGGTTCTGCCACTTATCGAGATTGACCCTCTGATCCTGCAGGGCATGGGTCAATTCATGGGCCAGCACCGGTTTCTGTGTATCCGGCGCAATCCAGTCCAGCAGGTTCACCGTTTTCGTCTTGCTGTCGTAGTAAGCCGCAATCTGCTCGTCGAGCAACTTCACCAGAAACGACTGCAGATGAAAATCGGCGTCGAGCAGACCAAACTTCTTCAGCACAATTTCGGACCGCTCCATGCGCTTCGCGTCCTTATCGTCCCGCATCTTTTCATTCAGATACTTTTCCACCTCCGGACGCGTGGTCAGGTGCGGTTTCACTTCGTGCTTAATAGGTAACTTCGTGTCCTGCGACGCGAACTGCAGAATCGGTCCGATCGAGGAGAACAGCTCCTTCGCCTGCTGCGGAGTAATGTGGCTTTCGGGCGCGGATTTTGCCTGCGCCTGTGGCGGGCGCGTTTGCGCCGGCGGCGTTTGAGCCGGTGGAGTTTGCGGCGGCGTCACCTGAGTGGGACTGCCAGGCGTTGTTTGTGCCACGCCAGTCAACCCCGCCAACAGTGCGATCGCCACAAGCCAGGCGTTGCTTTTTCCTTGCATCCTTTTCCTTTTCGCCCTTTCCGGTGATCCGCCTGCTAAGCCTTCCCCTCCAACGCAGACTATAATTTTTTCTGAGAGCAATCTATGAGCCAGACCTGCCAGATTCCCGATGCCGCTGTCGTCGAAACACCGTTAGCGGCACAACTTACCGTCCAATCTCCCGCTCTCAATCTGAAGCTGCACCGGGGTGCGCTGACGCCGCTCCTCTTCACCGGCAATGTCGCGGAATTGCAAGCCCTGCTCTCCGCAGCCGGTATCTTCGACCTGGGTTATCGCACCTTTCTTCGCGCTTCGGGAAAAGATCGTGTCCGCTGGCTCAACGGCATGATCACCCAGGCCGTGAAAAGCATGACGCCTGGCCAAACCGGCTACACCCTGATTCTGAACGCCCAGGGTCGAATCCAGGGCGATGGCGACGTGTCAGCTTACGACGATTCTCTGCTGCTGGAAACCGACCGCTCCCAGTCCGAACGCCTCCTCACCCATCTGCGACGCTACATCATTATGGACGATGTGAAGCTCGAAGAGTTAGAAAGCTCGACCACAGCAATCGGAATCGCAGGTCCGCGTGCGAAGGATATCCTGAAGAAACTGGGCGGCACCGTCCCGGAGACCGGTACCTTTCGGCCCGGACAGCAACTGGCTGGCATCGATGTCACCCTGCTCTCTGCTTACGGGCCGGTCGTCCCCAGGTTCGAAGTTCATGTCTCCGCCAACCAGGTTCTGAATTTGTGGAGCGCGCTGGAGGCCGCGGGAGCCGCGCCCTGCGGGATAGCCGCAATCGAGGACCTTCGCGTCCTCGAGGGGTTACCGCAGTACGATCTGGACTTCAGTGACAAGCACCTGCCCCAGGAAACCAACCTCGAGCGTGCCCTGAGCTTCACCAAGGGTTGCTACATCGGCCAGGAAATCGTCGAGCGCATCCGCACGCGCGCTACTGTGCACCGGTCCCTCCGTCAGTTCCAGCTGCACGGAGATACCCCCACCCTCGGACCCGGCAAGAAGATCGAACTGTACGCCGGCGACGCGGCCGTGGGCGAACTGACCAGCGTTGCCCACATTGAATTGCCAGAATCCTCCAAAACCCTGGCGTTGGGAATCGCCCGTGTCGAGGCACTGGAAAAAAGTGAGACCGAGCCAATCACCTACGGCGGAGGGATCGCGGTGCCGATTGGAGCAGCGCTGCTTTTTGCGAAATCCTGAACCGGCCGTTGATCCTTAAAGGGAGAACCACAATTTATGGATGAGAAACAGTCCACGTTTACTGTCACCGACCGCCGCAAATTCACCCTCGACGGCGCATTGCGCGATGATGCGCCGGACGCCGGGCAACCGGAGGAAAAGCCGCCGGCGCCGCCAGCTTCGGAAAAAGTGGTAACCATGCCCTCGCCGCCCAGCACTGAGATTGGCGCGGACCAAACGGTTGCCGAGGATGCGGAATTGCCCCAGTTCTCCGCCCAGGAAACGGCCGATCAGCGTGCGGCCTACCAGGAGTCGTCGCGCCAGCTCGACGACATGCTCCGCCAGGCGAACCCCGGGATGGGAGCTACTGGAACCGTCGCGTTTGAACACATCGTCCAGTCCTTTTACGTCTCCGCGATGATCGCCATGGGCGCCGGCACCGAACCTGGGCAGAAGCCGCGCGTCGACATTCTTGGTGCGCGGCAGAGTATTGACATGCTCGCGCTGCTGCACGAGAAGACGAAGGGCAATCTGACGCAAAAAGAAGAGGCCACTCTGCAGAATGTGCTCTTCGAGCTGCGCATGATGTTCCTCGAAATTACCAATGCGATCGCCCAGTCGGCGCAGCGTCCTGCTGATGGAAAGAAGAAGTAAGCCTCAAGCCGGATGGAAGCTGAAATCATCGTTCTTGGCAGTGGAACTTCGATGGGCGTGCCCACACTCGGCTGCCGCTGCCTCGTTTGCACCTCGCCGGATCCACGCAATCGTCGCACCCGCCCATCGATCGCCATAATGTGGGATACAGGCGAGGCCGGACATACGGTCCTGATCGACACTGGCCCCGATTTCCGCGAACAGGCATTGCGGGAAAGCATTCGTCACGTGGACGCGGTTTTCTACACGCACGCTCACGCCGACCACATCCTTGGACTCGACGATCTGCGACCCCTCAGCTTCGAGCACAAGCCCGGTTCCCTGCCCCTGTACGCCGACCAGGAGACGGCGGGTGTTCTCCGGCGAATTTTCGAATACACGTTTTCAGCACACTCCACCTATCCAACCCGTGCCCGCGTGGAACTGCGGAATCTCGAAGGCAATCAGGCGGCGGAGGTCGCCGGAGCTTCCTTCCAGCGCGTCCCTTTGACCCACGGAACCATCGAGGTGGCCGGCTTCCGCTTTGGCTCCGCCGCTTACCTGACAGATATGAGCAGCATTCCGGAATCGAGCCTGCCACTGCTCGATGGCCTCGACGTTATGATCGTCGATGCGCTCCGCCCCCAGCCGCATCCCAGCCACGCCAACATCTCCGAGTCGCTGCGCTGGGTGGAACGTGTCGCGCCCCGCCGGGCATGGTTTACCCACATGTCCCATGAGGTGGATCACGAGACCATGGAAAAAACGTTTCCTCACAATGTGCGCCTCGCGTACGACGGACTGCGGATTCCGTTCGAACTGTAGAACCATGCAAATATTCCGATCCATCGCCGAATTCCCGCAGGCGGCAAACACCGTCGCCGCCATTGGGAATTTTGATGGCGTGCATCGCGGGCATCAGCAGATCATTGTCCGCGTGCGCGAGCGGGCGCAAACCCTGGGGGCGCAGGCCATCGCCGTCACCTTCGATCCCCATCCGCTGGCTCTGCTGCGACCGGAGCAGGCGCCGAAGCTGATCACGCCCATCCCGCAGCGTTTGCGCCTGCTGGCGCAGACCGGCATTGACGCCACCGTCGTCCTTCCCTTCACTCGCGACTTTTCCCTGCAGTCGGCCCGGGAGTTTGCCGAAGGTTGTCTCTGCGCCGCGTTGCGGGTCGTTGAGGTGCACGAGGGCGATACGTTTCGCTTCGGCCACGGCGCTGCCGCCGGTATTGTCGAACTCAGGAAGCTGGGCGAGGAACTCGGCTTCGGCGTGGTTTCGCACGCCGCTCTGACGGTGAGAGGTGTTACGGTCTCCAGCAGCGAGGTCAGGCGGCGCATCGCTGCGGGCCAGCTCTCCATGGCTCGAGCCCTGCTGGGGAGGCCGTTTTCAATCCTTTCGACCCCCGTTCACGGACGCGGCGTGGGCAAACAGCTGACCACTCCGACCATCAACCTTGCGCCCTACAACGAGTTGCTGCCTCCCGACGGCGTTTATGTAACGCAATTGCGGATCGGCGAAGGAGCCGATGCGCCGGTTCTCAACGCGGTGACAAACGCAGGCTCCCGCCCGACCTTCGATGGAGCAGGGTTCGCGATTGAATCCCATCTGCTCGACGGGCCGCCGCCAGTTGTGCTCGCAGAAGCGACGCCCATCGAAGTTTGTTTCCTGGCACAGCTGCGCCAGGAGCGGCGCTTCCCTTCCCCTGAAGCCCTGAAAGAGCAAATTCTCCGCGATGTGCGGCAGGCGCAGCGCTACTTTCGCAGGCTCAGATCGGAACGAAATTCGATTTCTTTGAATCCCTGAGTTCACCTGCCCGTTAACGCAATCGGGCCAGCGCCGCGGTCTTCTGCAGCTGCGGACGCCCCGGCGCCTGCGCGTCCCCCGGGAAGGTTTCGTTGGGGGTCGTGGCAATGGCCGTCTGCATGAATGTGGTCCACAGAGGCAGTGCCACAGCTGCTCCTGTCTGCTTATCGCCCAGGGACTGGCGGTCGTCGTAGCCGACCCACACCCCGCAGGTGATCGAGGGCGAAAAACCAATGAACCAGGCGTCGGTAAACTCGTTCGTCGTTCCCGTTTTTCCCCCCAGCGGATGGTGGAGCGCAACCAGCTTCGCGGCGGTTCCTTCGCTGGTGACGCCGCGGAAGAACACCATCATCGTGCGAGCGGTCTTCTGGCTGACGACTTCGCGTACGTCCGGCGTATCTTCATTGAGCGGAACTCCATCGGCGCTGACTACCCGTTGAACCAGCCGAGGCGCCACGCGAATGCCATCGTTGGGAAAAACCGAATAGGCATCGACCTGCTGCTCGAGCGTGATCTCCGCCGAGCCCAGAGCGACAGGCAGATAGGCCGGAATGTTCGTTGTGACGCCGAATCGGTGCGCCGTGGCAATCACCTTCCGTATCCCTACGCGATTGGCGAGTTCGATCGCAGGAATGTTGCGCGAGTCGGCAAAGGCTTCCAGCAGCGAGATGCGGCCCTTGAATTTGCCGTCGTAATTGTGCGGCACATAGTTGCCGAACGAGACGGGCCGATCGACGACAATCTCCTCCGGAGTCGCTCCCTCTTCGACCGCGGCGGTGTAAACATACGGCTTGAACGACGAGCCGGTCTGCCGCTCCGCCTGTAAGGCGCGGTCGAATTGCGAAAGATTGAAGTCCCGCCCGCCCACCAGCGCCAGCACGTTTCCGGTGGCGTTGTCCATCGCCAGCAGCGAGCCCTCGACCCCCGTGTCTTCTTCGAGAGTCCCGTGCAGCATCCCGCCCTCCTCACCGCCGATCCGCATGTAGATCAGGTCTCCGGGTTTGAGGAACTGATCGGCAGTGTGGAAGCCGGTCCACGCCCAGTCCTCGGCTGTGAGCAGGAACTGGCGATCCCCAATGCGGCCGCTTACCTGGTAAGGCAGGAGGCCAGTGACCAGCGCGTGCACATAGCTTCCGGGAGCGGGCGGCACATTCCAGTCCGGATGCTTGAAAGTGTCCACGTTCAAGCCGCCGGCAAGCACATTGAGCAGATGGCCCTGCCAGCCGCGGCGGCGTTCGTATGCAGCGAGGCCCTCCAGCACCGCCTGATTCGCCGCGTTCTGGAGATCCAGATCGAGCGTGGTGTAAACCTTCAGGCCGGCCGCGTGAACTTCTTCCGTACCGAAGCGCCGCTCCAGCTCCCGGCGCGCCTCTTCCACGAACCAGGGAGCGACGGAATTGGGCGGAGCCTCCAGATGCAGCCCCAGCGGTGTCGAACGCGCCGTCTCCGCCTGCGCTGCTGTGATCTTGCCGTCCTCAAGCATCGAGTCGATGACGATGTTGCGGCGGCGGAACGCCCGGTCGGGGTTCAGCAGCGGAGAAAATTCCACCGGGCCCTTGGGGAGACCAGCCAGCAGCGCGGCCTCAGGCAGTGTAAGTTCGCTGGCGTGTTTCGAAAAGTAATATTCGGCCCCGGCTTCGAATCCATAAACGCCGCTGCCGAGGTAGATCTGGTTTGCATAAAGCGTAAAAATCTGCTCCTTCGTGAAGGAGTGCTCGATCTGCAGCGAAAGGAAGATCTCCTCCAGCTTGCGCGACGCGGTTCGCTGGTTTGAGAGGAAAAGATTCCGCGCGAGCTGCATCGTCAGCGTCGACGCGCCCTGCGCCCGGCCCTTCGAAAACAGATCGTGCCACGCGGCCATCCCGAAGCGCAATAGGTTCACGCCCCCATGGCTCTCAAAGTCGCGATCTTCCGTGGAAATAACCGCCTGCCGCAGAACCGGCGCGAACTCGTTGTAGTTGACGACCACCCGGCGTTCGAGCGCGAAGGAACCGAAGCTGCGGCCGTGAACGTCGTAGAGTTCCGTAGTCGTCGACGGCCGATAATGCTCGAGCTCATCGATCTGCGGCAGATCGACGGAATAGACCAGTGTGAGTCCGGTCAGGCTCCCAGCCACCGCCGCCACCAGCACAAGAAAAGCCAGAGCCAGGCTGCCGGCTATTTTGCTGCGTCCCGCCCCAGGCTGAAAAGAGGAGCTGCCGCGGCGCAACCGGGGAGCCGGCGCTTCTGGATCGTTGTCCCAGTCCGATGGAGTAATGAGGTTCAACCCTTCGACTCCGCTCAGAACAGGCTCAGAGCTTTGCCTCGGTCAAAATCATCCGCAATTAACCCAGTTGCACGAGGTCGAATTAAGCGTTCTTCTGCTTCAGAATCTCCAGCGCCTTGTTGAGCTGTTCGTCGGGACGCGGCTCCTGCGGAGTGCTCTCATCCTCGGCCAGGACTGCAGGGTTCTGGCTCACCGCGATGTTCGGAGTTACCGCTTCATCCTCGATTTTCTTGCCGGAGGGCGACTCGTACTTGGCGACCGTCAGCATCAGGGCAGACCCATCGGGCAGCGTAAACGTCTTCTGCTCCGCGCCTTCGCCGAACGTCCGATCCCCCACCAGGTCGCCGCGCTTGTCTTCAAGGATGGCCGCTGCGACCAACTCGGCTGCCCCCGCGGTTCCATGGTTCACAAGCACCACCAGCGGGGCCGATGTCACAAACTTCGAGCTCTCTGCATTGAAAGTCTGCGTCGGGACAGTCTGCCCCTGCAGAGATCCGATAGTTCCCGACTGCAAAAATGCGTTGGCAAGCCGAACGCCCTCTTCCGAATCGCCCTCCGCGACATCGCGGAGATCGAGCAGCACCTTTTTGTTGCCGCTCTTCGGCATCTCGCGCAGGCGCGCGATCGTTTCGTCCACGCGCTCTTTGGTGAGCACCACCGGCTTCAGGTAGAGAATGCTGGAATTCTCGTACTGCTGCTGGAACAGTGATGGCGGGGTCACTGAGGCGCGGGTGAGGGTTAGCTGGTCCGGTTCGGATTTGCGGGGCCGAACCAGTTCGAAACTAACCGTCGTGCCCGGCTTGCCCTCCAGCAGCAGCCGAATCATCGCCACTGACATCTCGCGCGTCGAATGCCCGCCAATCGCTTCGATCAGGTCGCCGTCCTCGACATGCGCTTTGTCCGCCGGGCTCCCCGGAATGATCGATATAACGCTGCCGTAACCGTAACGCTTGGAGACGTCCATGCCAACCTGGGCCACGCCCTCATGCCGATGTTCGACATAGCTCGAGTATTCCGCCTGCGTCAGGTAACTGGAATCCGGGTCGAGCGATTCGAGCAACCCATGCAGCGCCCCGGTCGTCACGTTCTGAATATTCGGGTCGGTCACGTAGTCGGTCTGAATCTTGTGCAGCACTTCTTCGTAAACCCCCATCTGCCGATAGGCGCCGTCGCTCTGGCTGGCACTGACGCCCGCAGGGCCGAAGCCCCCCAGGAGCGCGATAAGGATCAGGACAACGGAAACAGCGAGGACGGTGCGATTGAAGCTCTTGGACATAGGGGTTCTGATGGCGGGAAATAACGCCGGTTAGCTTTATGATACCGCATAAAGTAGCCCGTAGCCCGTAGCCGGTAGCGAGTAGCCCGTCCCTGTCCTTCGTAATCTTGCAATTCTCGCCCTCCCCGCCGATTCCATGGAATCGGAATGGAAACTCAGCGATTTCGCGAGCCGGCCCGATCCTCGCCGAGGCGGCAGAGATCGCTGCCATGATGCATGGACTGCTCGCCAAGCTCCCTCCGCCTGCGTAAAGGTTACTCGCTACCGGCAACCGGCTACCGGCCAGGAGCCGTTCACTCGTACCTCAGCGCCTCAATCGGATCCAGCGTCGCCGCCTTCCAGGCCGGATAAATCCCAAACACCAGCCCGATGCCGCAGGAAACCACGAACGCGATCACCGTCCACATACTCGACATGCTCGCGGGGAAGGTGATGCCGTAGCGGATGCCCAGCGTGATAAGTGCGCCCAATACGATGCCCATCACGCCCCCCAGTGCGCACAGCGTTATCGCCTCAAAGGTGAACTGGATAAGGACGTTGCGCTTGGTTGCCCCAATTGCTTTACGCACTCCGATCTCCCGGGTGCGCTCGGTGACCGACACCAGCATGATGTTCATTACGCCAACCCCGCCCACCAGCAGTCCGACGCTCGATACCGCAAACATAAAGATGACCAGGCCGGCCGTAATCTGCGCCCAGAAATCGAGAATGCTGTCCGGACCGAAGATCGCGAAATCGTCGTCTCTCTCGACCCTTACCCGGCGCCGCTCGCGCATCATCGTCCGCACCTCTTCGGTCACCATCTTCTTGTTTTTCGGTTCGTCATACTTGATGGCGATGATCGTGTCCAGAACCTCCGGGTGAATCTTGTGGAAGGTGCTCATGGGGAAGACCGCCTTGTTGTCCTCGGGATTGCTCCCTCCGCCAAAGAGCTTTTTGTATCTATCGAGAACTCCAATGACCGTAAAAACGTCACCGCCAATCACGACGTCTTTCCCGATGGGATCCTCCGTCCCAAACAGCTTCTCCGCAGTGTCGCGGCCGAGCACCGTGACGTCGGCCCGCCGAAATTCCTCGTCCTCGGTAAAGGGACGCCCTTCCAGGAATTTGATGTCGTCCACGACGGCAAAAGCCGGCGAACAGCCAATGAGAAGGGTGTTCTGTATCTTTTTATCTTTGTACTGAACCGCGACATAACCGACGCCCAGCTGCCAGTTGGCGAATCGACGAGCGGCGTTGACGGCCACTACGTGTGGCAGACTCTCAACCGCCTGGGCATCGTCGAGAGTGAACTGCTTCCGCGCCAGCATCTCGGCCGTGGGCCGAATCCCGATGAAGTTCCAGCGAAACACCCAGAGGACGTTAGTGCCGAACTGGCTGGCGAGATCGGCAACCCGATTGTTCACTCCGTTGATCAGCGACGAGATGCAGATCACCGTCGCCACCCCGATCACGATGCCCAGGACCGTGAGGCCTGACCGCAGCTTGTTGGCGCGCAGCGTATCGAGCGCCATGCTTACCGATTCGCGGGAATCGCTGAGAGCCATGATCTATAACTCCGCCTATAACTCCGCCTATAACTCCGCCCGAAGTGCCACAATAGGATCGAGCATCGCCGCTCTGCGCGCCGGATAAACCCCAAAAAAAATGCCCACGCTGGTAGCCACGAACAAGCCCAGCAGCACAGACCACAGCGCCACCGACGATGGAAATCCCACCACGTGGGTAACGAACTCCGCGATGCCGATGCCCCCCAGCACCCCGAACATGCCACCCAGCAACGCCATCGCCGCCGCTTCGATCAGGAATTGCACCATCACGTCCTGCCGCCTGGCGCCCAGCGCCTTGCGAATCCCAATCTCCCGGGTGCGCTCGGTCACCGATACCAGCATGATGTTCATAATGACCACCCCCCCCACCACCAGCGAGATGGACGCGATTCCCACAATCACTGTCGCAAAAATCCCCGTGATCTGGTTGAACAGGCTGATGAACGTATCGTTCGTCGAAATCGAAAAGCTGTCTTCGGCGCCCGGCTCGTCGTGGCGGCGCGACCGCATCAGCACCCGCACTTCGTCGATAGCATTGTCCAGCGCCCCCGGAACCATCCCCGCCTTGGCGGATATATTGACGCTCTGGTGCTCACCGTGCGTGTGCAGATAGGTGGTCAGCGGCATATCGACGTAGTTGTCCTCGCTTTGTCCGAAAATTTCGCCTTTGCGCTCGCCAACTCCCACGATGGTATAGATTTCACCGTCCACGCGGATGTCCTGGCCGATCGGGTCCACATTGGGCAGGAGATTGTCAACGATGTCGTACCCCACCACCGCATCGTGCGTACCCATTTCATCGTCCATCGGCGTGAGCGCCCGGCCCTGCACAACATCGAGGTCCGATATTTCGGCCATGTTGGCCGTCCAGCCGTTGATGACCGTATCGGTAGTCGATTGCTTGCCGCTCACCACTTTGCCTGTCGAGGAAAGTTCAGCGCCGAGCATCAGACAGCGCGTACACGCTTGCTGAAGATAAAAGTAATCGTCGTAGGTGATGTCCTTGCGCTTGTTCACTCTCAGATATTCTTCGCCGGTAAAGATCACCGCAGGCAACCGGCTCAATGTCAGCGTGTCCGATCCGTGATTCGCGATCTTCCTGACCACAAACATTTTCGCCCCATTCGCCAGCGTGATCACCGCGATCACCGATGCCACGCCGATCACCACTCCGATAACCGTCAGCACGGTGCGCAGCTTGTTCGCCCACAGCGACTGCAGAGCCACCCGAATTGCTTCGGCAAATCCCATTCTCGACAGTCTTCCCTTGACGCGGACCAGGGCCAGCGCAGAAACACACGTTGTCCGGAGTCTCCCTTGTAGTTTACGCAAGTTCAGGCCACGGGGTTCCCCGAGCCGCCACCTGGCCGACCGCTTTCGCTACCGGATAGATATAGGCTACCGGCTACTGGCTACTCGTACCTGAGCGCCTCAATCGGATCCAGCGTCGCCGCCTTCCACGCCGGATAGATCCCAAACACCAGCCCAATGCCGCAGGAAACCACAAAGGCTATGACCGTCCACATAGTCGACATACTGGCCGGGAACGTGACGCCATAGCGAATGGCCAGGGTGATCAGCGCCCCCAGAGCAATGCCAATCACGCCGCCCAGCGCGCACAGAGCCATCGCTTCGAACGTGAACTGAATCAGAACATTGCGCTTCGTCGCGCCGATCGCCTTGCGTACCCCTATTTCCCGCGTCCGCTCGGTAACCGAAACCAGCATGATGTTCATCACGCCCACGCCTCCCACCAGCAACCCCACGCTCGATACCGCAAACATGAAGATGACCAGCCCCGCGGTGATCTGATCCCACAGCCGAGTCAGCGAATCCGGGCTGAAGATGGAGAAGTCGTCGTCCTTCTCGACCCGCACCCGCCGCCGCTCGCGCAACAGCGTCCGTATTTCTTCCTCCACTATCGATGCGTTTTTTGCGTCGTCGTACTTCGCGCTGATCCACAGATCCTTCAGCTCGGGATGGATCTTGTGAAACGTGCTCAGGGGCATGAAAGCGGCGTTGTCGTTAGCGTTTTTCCCCGTGCCAAAGGGCTGTTTCTGTTTATCGAGAACCCCGATCACCGTGAAGACGTCTCCGTTGATCACAACCTGCTTTCCGATCGGGTCCTGCCCCTGGAACAGATCGTCGGCCGCGTCGTAGCCCAGGTCCACGACGTTGGCGCTGCGGAACTGATCCGACGCGTTGAATATTCGGCCCTGCATGATATTCATGTCGTAGGTCTTCACAACGTCGGGTGTATCGCCCTCCAGAATCGTGTTCTGAATCTTTTTGCCGTTGTAACTCACCGCTACGCTGCCCACTCCGAGTTGCCAGTTCGCGTATTGAATACCCCCGCTCACCGCTACCACGTGAGGTAGCTTCGAGAGAGCGTCAAGGTCATCCAGCGTGAGCCGTCTGCGGGCCAGCATTTCCGCTGTCGGCCGCACATTGATGACCGGCATGTGGAAAACCCACAGAACATTCGTGCCCAGCGAACTCACGAAAGATTCAACCCGGTTGTTCACGCCATTAATCAGCGACGAGATCGTGATGACGGTGGCTACCCCAATCACGATGCCGAGGATAGTCAGGCCGGAACGCAGCTTATTCGCGCGCAGCGTATCCATCGCCATGCGGACGGATTCGCGTGTGTCGGTGAACGCCATATGTTATAACTCCGCACGCAGTGCAACGATAGGATCGAGCATAGATGCCTTGTGCGCCGGGTAAACACCAAAGAAAATGCCCACGCTGGTGGCCACCGTCAGGCCCAGCACCACCGACCATAATGCCACCGACGACGGCCAGCCGATAATTGTAGTCACGATTTCCGCTACCCCGACCCCGAGAATCACCCCGCACACCCCGCCCGCCAGCGCCATCGTCGCCGATTCGATCAGAAACTGAAGCAGCACGTCCTGTCGTTTTGCGCCCAGCGCCTTGCGGATGCCGATTTCCCGCGTCCGCTCCGTAACCGATACCAGCATAATGTTCATGATGACCACCCCGCCCACCACCAGCGAAATCGAAGCTATTCCTATCACCACGATCGCAAAGGTCTCGGTGAGCTGCTTCCACAAATTGGCGAAGGTCTCGTTGGTCTGCACCGCGAAGCTGTCTTCCTGACCAACCCGATCGTGACGGCGCACCCGCATTAGCGCGCTGACTTCGTCCACCGTGCCCTCCAGAGCGCCCGGCGCCGTGCCGGCCTTGGCAAACAAAGTGATGCTCTGGTGCTCTCCATGCGTGTGCATATAGGTGCTCAGCGGCATGTTCACGAAGTTGTCGCGGCTCCGTCCCAGCGTAGTCCCCTGCCGTTCAGCCACGCCGACTACCGTATAGACCTCGCCGTCCACACGAATCTCCCGGCCGATGGGATCGCCGTTGGGCAATAGATTGTCGACAATATCCGCCCCCACAACTACGTCGTGGGTTCCCTGCTGGTCGTCCATCGGAGTCAGTTCCCGGCCCTCGGCAACCTTAATATTGCTCATCTCCGCCATGGCCGAGGTCCACCCGTTAATCGTAGTGTTGTCGGCCGACTGTTTTCCGTTGACCACTTTTCCGGACGAGGAAAGCTGCGCGCCCACCGACTGGCAGCGCGTACACGTCTGCGCGATGTATTCGTAGTCCGAAAACTCGATGTCCTTTCGCTTCTGGTCGCGCAGATATTCCTCCGCGTCCTGGATGACCGACGGCATCTTCGTCACCGTCAGAACATCGGACCCGTAACCCGAAATCTTCGTCGCGACGAAGCGATTGGCCCCATTCACCAACGTGATGATCGCTATGACCGACGCCACCCCGATGACCACCCCGATCAGTGTCAGCACGGTCCGCAGCTTATTCGCCCATAAGGACTGGAGTGCCACACGGATTGCTTCCGTAAATCCCATTTTCGGTCGTCTTTCTCCCGCACGGAGTTTGGGCGAAAAGCCTGTCCTGGCTGAGAACCTTATTAGTTTACGCAGATTTCCGGCGCCGGTTCCCTGTTATCTCTCTGGCCCGCGAGCCGAGTATTGCTCGCGATACCAGGCAACGGTCCGCCGCAAACCTCCTTCAAACCCGACCTTAGGCTCGTAACCAAACGCCTCGCGCGCCGCCGAGATATCCGCGAGCGAGTCCTGTATATCGCCCGTGCGCGGCGGTCCGTAGATCGCCGGCTCTTTGAAATCGAGAAGGTCTGCAAGGACCCGGAATGTCTCGTTCAGCGTGTGGCGCCCACCGCAGGCAACGTTAAAGACGCGCCCGGCGACCCTGTCCGCCGGAGCCTCAAGCGCCAGCAGGTTCGCCGAAACGGCATTCTCGACGTAGGTGAAGTCACGCCCCTGCTCACCGTCTCCGAAGATGGTCGGCCGCTCGCCCCGCATCATCTGCAGCGTGAACTTAGCCATCACGCCGCTATACGGTGAGTCGGGCGCCTGGCGCGGTCCAAAAATATTAAAGTAGCGCAGACTCACCGTCTCGATCCCGTATACCTGCCAGTAGCTCTTCATGTAGAACTCGCCGGCGAGCTTCTGCACCGGGTAAGGCGCGATCGGCATCGGAACCATCGTCTCCCGGCGCGGAAACCCGGGCTGATTCCCGTACGCCGACGACGACGCCGCATAGATGATCCGCTTCACCCCCGCGGCGCGGGCTCCCTCCAGCAGGTTGAACGTCCCGTCGAGATTCGCAGTGTGGCTGGTGCGCGGGTCTTTCACCGATCGCGGAACCGAGGGCCGCGCCGCCTGGTGCAGGATGAAGTCGATTCCCTCGCAGGCTCGGGCGGTCGCGTCGGCATCGCGCA
>CAZSWI010000008.1:0-35470 GCA_964610635.1 uncultured Acidobacterium sp. | reverse complement strand
GTCCGGTAACGGCGACGGGGTGCGAAAGGCCATATTTGCCTGCATCATTTTAACCTTTGACTACCTCCGAGTCGTCCCGAACCCCGCCGTGCCCACCCCCTGGGAGGGTGGCTGATAGAAACCCCAACTCGGACGTTCCTCCCGGTCTCCGCCCTAAAAGCGGCGTTTAAGCCGGTTGCGGATGCGTCGCGGGTGACTTGATTTTGGGTAGCGACAAAGTTTCGATTTCAGACCTCTGCAAAACGGGCGTCCAGAGTGTCAACAGGGGATCGTAAAGGAGAACTTCGCGTGACCTTTGCACCGTAGCGGGTATCTAAAGTACTATGGGCGGCACTGCTGATTAGCAGTACACTTCGACATCGTGCAGGACGAGGGTCGGCATTGTCTGAACTCGGCAAGCGGTCTGTTTCAGAGATGATTGGAGAGTTCATTCGGGAAATCGCAGTGCTGACTTTGGTGTTTGTACCCCTCGAGGCATACCGAAACACAGGCTGGAAGTGGTATTGGGTAACGTTGGCGATATTGGGCACAATTGCGCTTTCGATTCTTTTCTTTGGGGTCGGTGTGCGCATCGAAAGGCGTAGACCATGATCAATCTGGCTATCGGCCTCGGCGGTTTCGTCGTCGCTGTATTGTTTTTGCGGAATGTGGCTTACCGGTGGATGGAAAAGGAACGGAAGTACCGTCACAACGAACGCTCCACGGAGCTGGCCGCGATCATCACATCTCGGACCGAAGGTCAGTTCGCTGAGGGCGAAATCGTCAAGATTGAGCGAGTAGTGGCCGCCCGGTAAAACAAATCCTGCGGTTTGTCCCCACCTCTCCACCGGACTCCAGAACATTTGTTCATGAGCCCACAGGGAATGCCCCTGCATTCTCAGTTGTGGATTTCCAACCCTGTTTCTACCCGATTCCGGGACTCCTCGTCACCGTCCCGGCCCGAATGTTAAGCTTGTTCTTGTCCCGCATGGCCCGCCCTGGGCTCTCAGGGGGCGCATAACTCAGCGGTAGAGTGCCACCTTCACACGGTGGAAGTCGTAGGTTCGAATCCTGCTGCGCCCACCATCCACCCTTGCCAGGACATCCTCACGGCTGCGGAGGTGCAGGTGTCGGTCGCGAGTAAACCGACTCACCGATCCGGATTACAGGCTAGCGCGGCGTCCAGTGAGGGTGGCTGGTGAACAGCCCGCCGAGGAAGCCCAGTTGATACACCAAAAATGACCCGAAACAAAGACTGACCATCCCTGAGGCGGTTCCCAGATATTGTCCGAGCTTTGCGAAACGATTTCCGCCGAAGGTGAGGGGAACGGCGATCGCAGCGGTCATGAACATCATGCCGATCATGGTTCCCGCGCCAAAGATGAGTAGGTAAACCGTTGCCCAAACAGGATTATGAATCGTAGAAAGCACCAGCAGCGCCACAGCCGCAGATCCGGCGAGTCCGTGAACCAGACCGATCACCAGCGGCCGCAGGCATTGATAAAGCCCGAAACGACTAACAGACTGATCGAGCCAACCCTTCTTTCTCGTCTTGTCGCTCCACCATCTTTTGCCGCCCGGCGTCGCTGCAGGAATCGCTGGAGTAAACAAGCTTGTCATCTTCTGCAACACGCCAGTCAGGTTCAGAACGCCCAGCAGGATCAGCATGAGCGCGACGCTGAACTCCATCGACAGCCCGACTCGAGGCGGAATCTCGACCCCACAAAGGATGATGAGCGCGCCGACGATAAAGATGGTGATGGTGTGGCCCAGTCCCCAGACGGAACCGATAAACGCGGCGTTGCGGATGCTCCGTTGCTTGCTCACAATGGTGGAAATGGCAACCACATGATCGGCGTCGGTCGAATGCCGCATCCCAAGGATCAGACCCAGCCCTGTTACGAACAAGACTGGCCCAAGTTGCTCTTTGGTAAAAAGGTGAACGTTCAGGTGAACGGCGGAGAGAGCCTGGAGCGTCAGCAACACACCAAGAACGGTGATAAATGCGGAGGATGCGACAGGAAGCCAGCGCCTGGTGAGGGGCCCGTCCATTTGCAGGTGCGTCATGAAGCGGCGCGCGGAGACCATCAACATGCCGAAGCCGATCAGAACGCCAGCCAGCCCGACGCTGAAGGCCACAATCAGGAAGAAGCCGAACCCGATTCTGTGCAGTGCAAAGGCGCTCAGCAGCACGATCAATGCAGCCGGGCATGGGATGATTCCGCCGGTAATTCCTAGCGTGAAGAGCTGCGTGAGACTCACCGATTGCGCCTGTGCTGTGCCTGGCACATTCACGTCGCCCCCTGCCTCTTTACCGTCCGGCCGCTTCCAGAACATCCAGTGAGCGTGGGAGGAGCCTGGCGCGTGCGAGTGATCGGTGGCTGGGCCGCTCAACCGGCGCAGAAGCATATAGCAGCCGAGAACAGCGATCATGATCCCGGAGAAAGCGCCAAGCCAGGGATAGAGTTGCTCCGGCACGATGTAGCGGGAGGCGTACAAGGTGATGGCTCCCAGAGCAAATACGCCAGCCGTGTGCGACGCTGTAACGATCATGCCCAGAAGCACGGCGTGACGCGCCGTTCCCCTGGAGCCCACCAGGTAGGCGGCAACGATTGTTTTGCCATGCCCAGGCTCCAGAGCGTGAAGCCCGCCCAGACCAATGGCGATGAGCGCAGCGGTGAACAGGAACCAGGCGCTCAGATGCTCCGCCTGAATGAGCTCGGTAAAGCGGCTGCGCGGAGTCTTCTGCCGATTTGCCTGGAGACGCAGGCTGGCCGGCTCGGTCGATGAAGAAGCGGCTTCGGCCGGCGCCGGGACAGGAGCCGTTGCGGGTCCCTTTGGCCAGTCGCGGGTCCCGGCCCTCGAGGAGTCTGACGATGGGTTCGCGGTATGCAGCGTTGCATGGGGGAGGGCCTGTTTCGGCGACGCGATGCCTCGTGGTTCCGCGGTCGTTGCTGAAATTGCCGGCAGGGCCGCAACAAAGGAAGCTTCAAGATCCTGCGGCGGACTGGTCAGCAGATCGGTTGGATAATTGCTCAGCTCGCTGCTGCGATCGCTCACGGGAACCGAGCTGCGGAGCAAAGAGCCAGCCCCGGGCTGCGCGATAATCTCTTTCCATCCGGTATGGCCGGGATAATTGTTGTCTGCATAGTGGAGGATTATGTGCTGGCGATCCTGGATGGATGCGAGCGTCGCGTACGCAGCTTCGTAAACGAAACCCATTTTCATCGTCGGCAAGCCGCCCGCGCCCGGAGGAAAGATGACCGCACTGGAGACGAGCCGCAACAGCGCAGGCTGGCCGTTGACTTCGAGGTCCAGACCATCCCCCAGCTCCCCGCCGCGCCTGGCCACATAGTGCATCACCGCCTGGGACTGCGGATCAATCTCGGTCGCTGGAATGTTCGCAAGTTGTAACTCCTGATAAGTGGGAATCTCCGCCAGATCGATGAAATAGCGCACGCGAATGCCGTCGTTCCCGAAGGTAATCTTCGAGTAATGATTCACGCTGAAATTGCCCATCGGGTGAGCCGAAGCCGAACGGCATGCACCCAGCAGAAAAAGCAGCCACAGGACCGCGCTGACTCTCTTAGCGAGCATGACTGGGCAAACCTCCCGTTAATTCGGATTGCGCCTCCAGCGCGGTAAGAGTCGCTTGCGCCGAATCCGCGTAGATCAGATGAAAATGCGGGTTGATCTGGAGCGCCTGCTGCAGTGCATTGCGTGCCTCTTCCGTTCGACCCGAACCCTGAGCAATCATTCCCGCGTGATACAGGATCAGGGAGTCGCCCGTTCCGAACTGCATCGCCTTCTCACTGGCTTTGGCCGCGTCCCCCAAATCGCCATTCTTATAAAGCGCCCAGGCGAGCGCATCCCACGTATAGATATCGCTTCGGACTTCGAGCTCCTTTTGAGCGAGCCGCAGCGCTTCGGTTGGCTTCATATCATGATCGGCATAAAAGATCGCCAGATCGCGATTATGGAGCACCTGATTCATGCGCCCGAGCAATCCGATGTATTCGACCAGGGCATATTGTTTCTGTGCTTCGGCCCGATTTCCTGAGCGCGCGTATAGATCGCCAAGCTCGCCAACGAAAATCGGCATAGGGACAACCGCGATGGCATGCTGGTAAAGCTCGATCGCCTCCGCGTATCTACCATGGTTAGCCCGGAGTTTGGCCAGGGACGCCAGGGCGCGGTAGTCTCCCGGATGAGTGTTCAAGGCGGCAAGATAAGCGGCATTGGCGGCGGCGGCATCTCCGGCCTGCGTCTCGAACTCTCCCAGTTCGTAATACAACCACGCCATGTTCTCGCTGGGCAGCTGCGCTTCCAGTCCTTCTGTAACTGCTGTCGTCATCAGGCCGATCGCCGCAGGGGTGTCGCCGGCAATGAACCTCAGATAAGAAAGCCGGCTGTCTCGCGCGTAAGCCGCTCGCGGAGAGAGCGTGGCGTCGCGGGGTGTCAGCTTGTTATACGCAATCAGAGCCTTGTCGTACTCGCCCATATCCGCATATGCATCGCCCACTATGGCAAACGGTGAGAGGTCCCCTGTCCCGAGAGACAATGCCTTCTGCGCATAGCTCAGAGCATCCGCGAAGCGGTGCTCGCCCATGCATACTTCTGCGAGAGTCTCGAGCGCGGTATCGGCTGAAAAATCCCCGGAAACAAGATCGAGCGACTTAGTCAGTGACTGTTCAGCAAGCTGGTAGTCGCTCACATCTCCTGTCTCTCGGGCGCGCTGGAGGTAGGCAGCACCCAGTCCGGCATAGGCCTGAGCGTCCTTCGGGTCGCGCGCCGCGGCCGCCTGTGCCGTTTGAATCTGATGATTGGTTTCCGTCGGCTGAGGCGTCAGCAAAGCCTCCGGAACCGGACCAAAAATCGGGCTTGTCGATCTCTTTGCAATGGTCGCGGAGTTAGAAGGCAGATTAGGTCGATCCACGGCTATGGAAGGCTGGCGAGCTTCGACCGCCTGCGCATCAGCCAACCTGCCCCCGGGCTGCGACGCCCCCTGCGGGTCGCCGTACGAGACCGCGGACTGGCGCGCGTCGGCAGCGTATTCGGAGGAGGGATCGGCCTGAACTGCCTGCTGAAAATACTTGCCAGCGTCCGCCGTGCGGTTCAGCCTTTGCGCGATATGTGCGGCATGATCGAAGATCCCGGCGTCCTGGATTCCCACGGCGATCGCCTTTTGCACCGCGGCGTCGGCGTCCGCGTATTTACCGTTCGCATAGAGAGCCCAGGCGTAAGCATCGAGAGTCCATACATCCTGGCGGGCAGCGGATTCTCGCTCGGCGAGCCGCAGGGCATCGGCGGCAGTGGCAGGGCTCCCCGCCTCCAGAAGGATCAGGTCAAGAGTCGACTGATCGGTGGCCTTTTCCGGCGTGTTGGCCAGCTTTTGAAATGTTGCAAATGTTGCGTGCGCGTCATCGGTCTGTCCCGCCGCTTCCTGCGCTTTGGCCATTTCAAAAAGAACGTGCGGGTCCGGATCTGTTCGCGCTGCCTCCATCCAGAGCTCAATCTCCTCCCTCGGCCGATTCTGACCCTTGCGAACACGAGCCAAATTCTCGAGCGTCAGCGGATAGTGAGGAAAAACCTCCTCGGCCCGCTGAAGGCTCTGCTCGGCAGCGGCGTTCTGGCCCGCATTGATCTCAATGGACGCGATCTGGTTGGCAATCCATGCCAGATCTTCCACCTCGACCGGGGAAGTCTGTTCGTAAGCGCGATTCAGAAAATCGATCGCCCCATGAGTGTCTCCATACAAAGTCCGCAGCATAGCCCCAATCAACAGAGCAGGAGTATTGTTGGGACGCATGTTCATCATCCACTGCGCATTGGTCTCCGCATCTGCGTAATCGCCCACACCGATTTCGCCCTCAGCGATATAACCGTAGGTCATAACATCGTCCGGAATGCGCTTATGAAGTTCCGTGGCGAGATCTTTCGCCTGGACGAATGAGTGGCGGCTCAGCAGTAGCGCCACCCTGGTCCTTTGCAGCTGGAAATCCGTCGGGTTCAGCTTCAGCCCCTCTGCAAGTGCGGAATCCGCATCGTTCAGGTACCGAGGGTCGAGCGTCTCGCGTGTGCGGCGAATCAAGGCGAGCGCGAGCTCGTTATAAGCCTGAGCTTTTTTCGGGTCCGCTTCGAGTTGCTGCCGTGCCGCCGCAATGCGCCTCTGCGCTGGAGTATCATCCTCAACCTTCGCCGCGTTGGAAGATTCGGTCTTGGCAGTCGCGCCCGTTGCCTGGGCCGACGCGGTGATCGAGAGCATGCCCCAGAGGACCAAAAGTGCCGCGCCCCATACGTTCATTGAGTGACCTGCTTCCACAGTATTGAGAGTTGGCTCCCTGCGCGGAGATCGTCCGCACAGAGAGCCTCGTCAATTCCAGTTCAAGTCAACAGCAGCCGGCCGGAGTTAGTTGACCGGGCAGGACGAACTTCCACCCTGGTTGGCCGGCGCAGCATCGCTGTTCTGGGTGCTGGACGGATTGGGCTGATCGCCGCAGCCCGTCGGATCGCCCGGGCTGATGTGGCGGCTGTCGCGTCCACTGTAGGCATAGTGAACGTAAGGGAACGTCTCCTGGGGCGGAACGTCGGGCGCGTTGACGCCATCGCCGATCAGGTTGTTGGGTGCGACGTCAAAGCCAGGGCTCAGGATGCCCCCACCTACAACCCGCGCAGCAATGTCCACCACGTCGTCGGTCAGGCGGCGTCCATTCGGGAAGCCCGCAGCGTCCCCACCAATCAATCCCAGGCGGCTACGGCTGGCGTAGGGTGTCGGGGGCACACCCGTATTGAGGCGCAGCAGATCGGCAATGGGCCCGGCCGGAGTTCCCGACGCGGCAATCGGCGGAGCGTACGTCACAAGCGGCAGAAGATCCGTGCGGGGCGGAGTGGGGATGTTGATGCCGTACACGGCATTGAATACTCGGGCGAGAAGAGGATCTAGGTCGAACGAGGCGAACTGGCTGTCGTTCACCGGCTGCGACATGCTCCAGTAGTCCTTGCTGCCCGTTCCGATCAGCAGCTCATTCACCAGGGGATTGCCTAGCCTCTGAATCTGAGCGAGGTTGCCAGAGCGGTCATCGAAATTATTGTTACGGTCGCCGAAACTATAGTTATTGGAAGACCGGATGGTGATCTCCGGCCTCGAGGTAGTCGCCCATGCTCCGATCGTGGCCTTTGGACTGCTGGCGTGATGAACCGCCCCATCGCTGGTCAGCAGGGCGATCGGAACCTCAATCGCGATCGTGTTGACATTGAATCCGGCCACCGCGTTCGGCGCAAGGTTCAGGTAGTTATCCTTATCCTCTGCCGCAGTCAGGACGCCACCGCCGGCCGAGGTGCGGAAGTTTAAGCTGTCAAAAGCCGCGCCCAGGTCGATAAAGAATGGATCTGCGACGGTACCGGCGAAGACGCGGATGTTGGAAGCGTCATTACCCCTCAGCTCATAGATTCCCTGTGCCGCCAGCGCGTCGTAATCCGGCATGGTGCGCGGGCCCACATTACTGGGAACTGCGATCAGTGGGTTGCCGCTTTTACTGGAGAGCGAAGTCCAACGGCCGTCCTTGTACATCTCAACCGTGAATGTCTGCTGCAGACTCAGGCCCGCCGATCCAGGCCCACTTAGAGAGGTGATCGCCGGGGGCACGATCGGCGTACCAGGTGCGACTGGCGCGGGAGAATTAGCCGGCGCATCGATTCCGCTACCCGCGCCTACGAAGCCTGTGAACACCTGGGGGGCGCGGATGGTCGTCTGGAAACGGAAAGAAAATACGACGTCTTCCACCGCATCGTGATTGTTATCGATCTTGATCTGATAGACGAGCGAGGGGTCGAACGGAAAGTAATTGGGGCCATTACTCGGCTGCAGGAACGGATCGACGTTCATGATGAAGGTGACGCGATCTGGATGATCGTAGCTCACAAACGCGTAGAAGTCTGTGATGTCGGCGGTGTGATCCAGGGCGGTTATCGGCGCTTCTCGATGGCTCGAGGCAAGTGCGAAGTGTGGAACTGCAATCATCAGACCCAGCGCGAGTCCGATCCACGGCT
This sequence comes from uncultured Acidobacterium sp., assembly GCA_964610635.1. GTDB lineage: Bacteria > Acidobacteriota > Terriglobia > Terriglobales > Acidobacteriaceae > Palsa-343. The sequence continues at coordinate 27,442 of CAZSWI010000008.1, read as the reverse complement.
TGAATTTTGGCATAGCTCTCCCTCATTCTCTCGTTCACTGATCTGCACTCTTTGGCCTGGGGACGCCATCCAGAAACAGAGGGAGATGGTAGCTGCTTTCAGGGGTGTTCTGCCCGCTCCTCTGGTTCCGGCTGCACAGAGTACGTTGCCTGCGGAAGTTTCGGATTGAAAGAATCTTATGAAAAGGAGAATAATTTCGAATTGTTCACAAACTGCGGGATCGGGCCCGCCTTGGCAGACCTCTCAGCCAGGCCGGCGAGTTGCAGGAAGAAGTGGAAATCCAATAGTCCGTAAGCGGCCTGTGAGTGTCGCGCGAGGGCACGCTGCGCCGGCAGGCAATCCGATGATGGAATGAATATCGTATAGGGTTGAGAAGCTGTCCCCGCCTGTCGCCCGCGGCAGCTGAACGGTGGCGCACTGCGCCGCAGGTAAACATGCTCCTCTCGACATCCTCGGCTTCGCGCGATCCGCTCGGAAAAGCTCTCCTGGCGTTCGTCATGGCCGTCTGGCTCTTACCCGCCCTGCCGATTCGCGCAGCCACCGGCGGCAGCATCTCGGGCACCGTCCGCGATCCCAGCGGAGCCGTCATTCCCGGTGCGGCCCTCCAGCTCGTCGACATCGGACAGCATAGTTCCTATCGAACCCCTTCGGACAAGCAAGGCTTTTACTCCTTCCCCAGTCTCCCCGTCGGCCATTACGACCTCTCCGTCTCGGCTTCTGGCTTTGCCACGCAGCGAAAGCTGGACCTGGCAGTGGACACGGATGCGGCCCTCCAGCTGGATCTCACCCTTACCCTTGCCGCACACTCCGACACAATTACCGTCACCACCAGCTCCGGCGTCCAGGTGGACACCATCGCGACGCATCTGGGCGAGGTTATATCGGGAACGGAAATGACCGCCCTGCCCCTCAACGGCAGGAGCTACACTGACCTGCTCGCCATCCAGCCGGGCGTGGCGCCCATCTCCACGCTGTTACCGAGTTCGGTCATCATGGCAGGCGTCACCGGCGCTCTCGACCCCTCCGGCGACCTCAATCCCGGCAATCTCTCCATCGACGGTCAGCGTGAATCCTCCAACGGCTTTCTGGTCGATGGAATCGATGTGCAGGAGCACATGAACGGAGGAACGTCGATCATTCCCGACCTCGACTCCATCGAGGAATTTCGCGTCCTCACCATTAACTTCGATCCCGAGTATGGCAACTACAACGGCGGCATGGTCACCGTCGTGACCAAACCGGGAACCAACAAGCTGCACGGCGATGCCTTTGAGTTCTTCCGCAACACGGCGCTCGATGCTCGGGGATACTTCGATCCGACACGATCCGCGTTCAAACAAAATCAATTCGGCGGCACGCTCGGGGGCCCCATCCGGCACGACAAGGTCTTCTTCTTTGCCGACTATCAGGGAACCCGCACTATCCAGGGTGTCTCCACCGGCTACATCTCGGTGCCAACTCTTGCGGAGCGCAGCGGAGACTTCGACGACCTCACCGGCGCGGTCAGCGGTCCTTATTTGGCCCGGTTGCTTTCGCAGGAACTCGGAACCACCGTAACGGCCGGCGAGCCCTACACCAGCGTCTTTCCAGACGGCGTCATTCCGCAGCGCGCCTGGTCCGCGCCAGGCAAAGACCTGCTCGGCTACATCCCCTCACCCAACGTCGGTACCGGCCAGTATTCCAGCTCCGCCTTTGCACAAACCGCGCGCGACCATAAAGGATCCGCTCGCGTGGATGGCAACAGCCGCCTCGGCCAGATCTCCGCGTATTCCTTCATCGATGACTATAGCCTCGACAATCCCTACCCCGGCTCGGTCGCAGGCGCCAGCATCCCCGGCTTCGACGCCCTCTTTGTCGGCCGCGCGCAGCTATGGTCGGTGGGCGATAACAAACTCATCGGCGCGCACACGGTCAACGAATTTCACCTGGGCTACCTGCGCAACGCAAATATCATCGGCCAGCCAAAGGGCGGCCTCGGCGTCAGCATGGCGCAGCAGGGTTTTGTCAGCGGCGCAGGCACGCCGGGCATCTACGTCCAGGCGCCGCAGTTCGAGGGCGTCGAAAACATCGCCTTTCCCACCTTCGTGATGGGCGTTCCCATCACCAACGAGACCCAGATCGACAACACCTACTATCTTGGGGACGGTTTCTCCCGCAGCCTTGGCGCGCACACCCTCAAAGTCGGTGCCCAGTTCCACATCGATCAGGTCAACGAGCACCCGAATGCCACCTTCAATGGCACATTCAACATCGACGGTACCGAAACCGGCGACCCCTACGCCGATTTCCTGCTCGGCGTAGCCAGCAACTATACCCAGTCATCCGGGCAGCCTTTCTACCTGCGCAATCGTTACTTCGGGGCGTATGGGCAGGACAGCTGGCACGCCCGCGACGATCTAACCATCAATGCCGGCCTGCGCTGGGATGTCATCATGCCCTTCTGGGAAAAGTACAACCAACTTCAAACCTGGGTTCCGGGGAAAGAGTCCACGCTCTACCCCGGTGCGCTGCCTGGCCTCCTGGTCGCCGGCGATCCCGGCATTCCAAAGACCCTGGCACCCACCAACTACGGGAATTTCGCCCCCAGAATCGGCCTCGCTTGGGCGCCGAAGTCCAGCGAGGGTTTCTTTAGGCTCCTCTTTGGCAACGGTGGCGGGAGCAGCATTCGCGCCAGCTACGGACTTTTCTACACGGAATTCCCCGGCTTGCTGGCGGGTATTATGTACTCCGTGCCCCCCTTCGGATACAACTACCTCAGTCCAGCGCCCCCCTTAATGGCGACTCCGTTCATTTCGGCCGCCACCGGCATCGAGAACGGGCAGCGCTTCCCCTTCCCTTTCCCTCCGCACAATGTCTCTGCATCTCACCCTGATACTTCTATTCACTGGACTAACTTCGCACCCCTGGCTGCCGACCCCTTCTTCGATATACACAACCGCGTGCCCTACGTCAGCAATTACATGTTCTCCGTCCAGCGCCAGATCACCGCGCGCGCCTTGCTGACAGCCAGCTATGTCGGCAATCAGGGCCATCGCATCCCCGCGGTTGTTTCGGTCAACCTCGGCAATTCCTCTTTGTGCCTAAGCCTCCCGGGCTGCGGTCCCTTCGGAGAAGACAATACCTACAACACTTCCAGCGGCCAGACCGTTAATGGAACCCGGGCCGGACAAAATAGCGGACCTCTGGTCGGACAAGGCGAAAACTACGGCGAAAATACCGCCGACACAACTATCGCTAATTCCAGTTACAACGCCTTCGAAGCCACGCTCCGCTATCGGCGATCCGACACTCAGCTGCTCCTCAGTTACTCCTATGCTAAGTCCCTCGATCAGGGTTCGAATATAGGTGAGCAACTCGACCCTCTCGACCCCAGGCAAAGCCGTACTATCTCAGCCTGGGACCAAAAACACACCTTCGTTGCCAGTTACACTCTGGCCCTCCCCCTCGAGCCCACTTTCCGCAGATCCAACCGGATCACCTCGCAGTGGTCGCTTTCCGGCGCCACCCGCTTCGCTACCGGATTTCCGGTCACCCTCTACGACAATTCCGACAATTCGTTGCTTGGCACACTCGGAAACGGCGTCAACAACTATCTGCTGGACACACCGCAATATTTACCAGGCCGGCTGCACATCGACACCAATGGCCGCAACGGCCGACCCGCCTTCAACACGGCACTCTTCCCGGAGGAGAACCGCGGCCAGCTCGGTAATGCAAAGCGCCGCATCTTTTATGGTCCGGGCATCGAGAACTTCGACCTCACCCTGCAGAAAAGCGTTCCCCTCAGCGAAGCAAAATCCCTCGAGTTCCGCGTGGAGGCATTCAACGCTTTCAACCATGCCCAGTTCTACGGCCCCGCATCTGTGGACGGGCAAGTCGAGGATCCTAACTTCGGCCAGGTCGTCAGCGCTGTCGCCCCTCGGCTTGTACAGCTCGTTGGGAAATTCGTTTTTTAGTTGTTCAGCCGTTGCAACGTTAACTTAAAAATCTCCAGTTCATCGGCCTGACCATCCTCATCCGCCAAAAAGCCGCGATCTGGAAGGATCCGCAGTGTTTATATGCGTAGTGAGTTCCAGGTCTAGTATTCCTTCTTGATCAGCAAATCCGCTGCAAATCCCCCGTTCGGATCCCGAGTGGCGCTGATCGATACCCTGGGTGATACTTTGTACTGCCCCTGAATTGTCTCCGTGCTCTGCGCCGTGTTTTCGTTGAATGTCACGAACAAGTTCCCGGTCACACGTTGCTGAATCGTGATATTTGCGCCGTTCTGGCCATTTTGGGGATCGTTCAAAACAGGGCTGATCGAGAGCTGGGAGATTCCCGCCACCTTTGACACCCGGCTGGTGATCTGGCTGGAGACCTGATCGGCCACCAGCGACTCCGCCATCTGATTGGTTGAGGTAGCGGGCGCATTTGCCGCCGCTTCGCTCGTATTGCCGAACGCCAGCAAGTGAATGATGTCAGCCTGCGGAAGCGCCGGGTCGGAACTATATTGCGTCTGTAGCTGGTCTGTGGGACCACTGAAACGCATGCTGATGTTGTACTGCTGAATGGAAGTGGTGATGGTGGCGTTGACTACCGGTTGCGTCTCGGTAGGATTTACGAACTGGATGCTCGCTCCGGTCAGCACGAAACGATCGCCATTAAGAATCATGTCCCCATCGTTGAGGTTTACCCGGCCCAGGATTACCGGATTATCCACCGTACCCTGAACCAGCAGGCTGGCCGAGCCATTCACGCTCAGCGTGCGGCTGACTAAATTCACGTTATTAGTGGAATGAACTGCGAGATTCAGATGGATGTTCTGGCTAATTCCGCCGACCGGCGGCGGCGGCGCTACTCCGCTGGAGAACTGGCCCGCGAAGCTGCTCAGATCGAAACCCGGCGCAAATGAGATGTCCGCCAGATTGACTGTGCCGCCGAGGAGGGCATTATCCGTTGTCCCGGCGAGGCGGATATCCGCATCGATGCTCTCGCGCATACCCTCCGGATAGAGCAGGCGGACACCTCTGGCCGCCATTCCCAGATCGAATTGAATGGCGGGCCGGTATTGCAACCCCCCGGACGCGGTGACCTTGCCTCCGCCTACCGTGCCGTTGAATCGTTGGATATTCAATCGCTCGCTGGTGAGCTTGAGCACGCCGTTGCCGTTTTGCAGGCCAACCGGTGAAGATGCGGAAGCATAGTTCGCATTGACCACGTCGATTTCGCCATCGATGGCGCCGGCATTCATTCCATGAGAGTCGATGTTGAAGCGCAGATCCCCGGAGGTGCGAATGTCCGGATCGAAGAGTTGTGCCAGCTGCAGATTGACGTTGCCCCTGAGCAGCAGCGACATGGGGCCTTTGGTTCCGACCGGAATAGATCCCTGAAATTCGAGGTCTGTGTCCGTTCCCTTGATGGCCGAGTGCTGCAGGGTCAGCACGTCGTTCTGAAAGTCGGCGCGAATGGGGGCAACAGCTGCCAGCTGAATGGTGTTGTTCCAGGCCATATTCAGGTAGGGAATTGTAATGTGAGCTTCAAGGGCAGCCCTGTTCTTAACCGGTCCATGCAGCGTCGCATGCAGCTCCGTTGCACCCGAAAGCGAGTTAGCATTCGCCGGCGAATAGATAGCTACGATTGGCTGCAGGGGTATGTTTTGCGTATCGATGCTGGCGTCGGTCTGGTAATCGCCGGTCAGGTTCACCCGCGCTTTAGCCTGGATGTTGGTGTGGATCGCCGCGGAGCTGAGCGTGGCGTCGGCCACATGATTCGCTACGTCCGCGTTGAGCCTGATGTCCGCGACCTGCTGATCCTTGATCGAAAGGGAAGGAATCTGGATGAATGCGGTCAGTTGCGGATTATCGAAGGCTCCCTGCCCGCTTGCCTGAATCGCCACATTGCCCGCTGCCCCGAGATTCCTGGTTCTTACGTTCCCCAGCTTTTCGATAGCAATGCCGGCCGATGTTAGCTGAGCGTTATATCTCTTCTGCTTCGGCCAGACGGTCACATTGCTCTGGATCGTCCCCGCGGGAAGATGAAGCGAGAGAGTTGCCTGGGCTTGTTCGCCTGCGCCATTGAAGTTGACCTCAAGAGAATCGACTGGTTCGTTGTATGCGACGGCGCGAGTTATAGAAAGGGTGCCGTTGCCCATCGGATTTTCTTCCGATCCGTGCAGGTGGACCTGTGCATTCAGATTGCCTGATACGGGAATATCCCGGCCAGCCAGCTTTGTCAGGCTCGCTATATCGAGTTGCGAGGCGTTCAACTCTACCTGCAGAGGACTGGTATTGCTGAAGGCCCATTTGTGCAGGCCGGCACGCGCGTTCATGGTGATGCGGCCCCTGGGCGCTGGCTCCAGATCGGCGTCGATCAGCTGGGCCTGGGACGGGCTCGCATCTATGCCGGTGCGGAAGACCTTCCAGGCAGTGCCGTTAAAGCGCAGGTTATTAGCGGCCAGCTGTCCGGTGAGATGGGGCGCCGCGGTGCTGCCCGTAACGCTGCCGTTGAAGATTGCTGAACCGGCGAGCTCGAGCGGTTGCGGCTGCAGCTGGCCGGGGACCGGCGTGCGGAATATCTCCGCAACGGAAGCCAGTTCGCGCAGATCGTGAGCCTGAAGACCGATCGCGAGACGGGACCGGTTGCCCACGGTTCCATTCAGATTGAGCGAGGTCTGCGGCATGCGCACATAACTGTTCGCGAGCGTCACCTCTTGATTCGTCGCAGTGTACGTTGCATGGACAACGCTGTCGATAAGCACCGGACCCGCCTCAGTTGGGACGCCGGCCGTTGCGCCCAGTGGAGCACCGGCCGTCGATCCGGGTGGGGGCGGGGTGAGTGCGGCGGGCTGCATGCTGCTGGCAGTGCCATGAATCGTCGAATCCACCTTGGCAACAAGGTCCCCCATCGTCTTGCCCCAGGTGGCATGCGCGTCGGCATTCAACTCGCCACTGACAGCGATCGGCTGCTTCGATCCTGCCGCGGCGAGATGGCCGGCCTGAGCCAGCGAGATGTTTCGCAGAGATGCGGTGAAATCGGAATGCGGGGCTTTGCCGGCGATCTGCTTCATTGTTCCCTGCGCCGTCACTTCGCCGCCGAGGATTCCAGCGCGCAGGTCGTGCAGCACGGCATCGCCATGATCGAGGGAATAGTGGGCGGCCAGCCCATCGATGGCAGCCCGCAGCGTTGAGATCCTGACCACGAGTTGTTTGCTCGTGAGGTCTCCGGAAATTGCCAGGGTCTGCAAAGCCGGCACATTTGTAACCTGCTGGTAGGTTGCCCCTCCCGCCAGATGAATCAAACCTGTCGGTACCGAAGCATTGCGCATCGACTCTGCCATCTGCGCGCCATCGATCGTCACGTCATAGCTCGCCCGCACCTGCGGAGCAGCGAAGTTCGTCGCGGTTCCGGTCAGGTTGACCTGCGTGGCTCCGCTCGAGAGCCGCGCATGATGCAGGGTGAAGGTTGAGGGAGTTACATCGAAGGCTGCTTCGAAGTTATGCACGAAGGGTCGAAAGGTACTGAAAACGACGCGGCCATCGGTGTATTGCAGATTCCCCAGGTACATCTTCTTCAGGTCGTCGAAGCTGGCCCGCACCTCGAGATCATGCAGGTCGGCAGAAAGTGGCGTCGCCTGAGCGTTGTAGTAAATCTCGCCCTGGTCCAGCAACGCGTGGCGGATACCAAGATCCCAAATCGTCGTATTACTGTTGCTCTTGCTGGTGCCTGATTTAGGAGTGGGTATATTCGATACGCCGTTCTTGTCCACAAACAGACGTACCACCGGGTGGTCGAGCTGAAGGTCAGTGAGATACCACTTTTGGTGGATCAACGACTTGATGCCGATCCCGACGTGCGCATGTTGCAACTGCAGCAGCGGGGGATCAGCGTATGGCGCGGCGCCGTGCACGACCACGCCGTAGACGTCGAGGCCAAGTGGAGAGAAGCGAAGCGCAAAGTTCTGGACATTCACCTCCGCGTTCAGACTTTGTGTGGCCTCCCTGTTCACCTTCGCCAGCAGGTATTGATGAAGACGCTGGCTGTGCAGTAGGACAGCAATCCCAACCGCCACGATCGCGCCCAGCCCGAAAACGGCGCATCCAGCCCAGAGAAGGAAGCGGCGCCATGGGTGGCGGCGGCGGGGAGTCGGGGCGGGGGCCGGCACTGGAGCTGGTTGCGGCGACGGATCCGGATGGAGAAATGGCCTTGCTGCGCTCATGCTGTGCCTCGCTAAAACGCCTGTCCGATACTAATGAAGTAATTAGTCGCATCGATGCCAGTAACCGGATCGAGATTCCGGCCAAGGTCGAAACGGATAGGACCCACGGGTGTGGCATAACGAACACCAACACCTACATTGTTCGAATACAGTGATGTGAAATCGTGAAATCCAATGGTGGGGAAAACGTTGCCGCCATCGTAGAAGGGCACGATGCTTAAACCCTTCTTGATCGGCACCGGGATCCGGGCTTCGGAGTTGATAATCAGCTCCTCGTTGCCGCCCGCCGGAACGCGGATCTGTGAAGGGTTAGAACAGGTCGGCGCTCCGCTGGGGCAGATCAGCACGCTGTTCTGCGGGCCTGCGCCGTCCAGCGGAAAGCCACGCAATGAGTTACCGCCGCCAGTGAAGAATGCCTGACTCAGCGGTACAAATGAATTGTTAAAGGGCTGCGCAAGGCCGATACGAAGGCTGTCGGCCCACACGATGTGGTGGAACTTCTCGCGGTAGATCGCCGCCTGCCCCGTGAGCTTCGCAAAATCGACGTTCGATCCCAGTTTGCTCGTGTTGAAATCAAGCTCTACCGAATCCAGCACGCCATGGTGTTCATCGAGCGGATTGTCGCGTGTGTCGCGAGTCAGGTTCCCTGCAAGGGTCGAAAGGTGGATGCTGCGGTCCTTGTCGGGGACAAGGGCATCGATCAGAACATGTGTAATGTTCGTGTAACTGTAGCCATACCGGAAGAACACAATGTTCTTCTGTGCGGTGTCCAGCGCCCGCTGGATCTGCAAGCTGCCGAGTTCCTGCTGAGACGAGAAGATCGGGTTCTCCTCGTTCTTCTCATAAGAAACCGAAGTTGTCGTTTTCCATGGCGTCCAGCGGAATGTGGGATCGAGGTAGTATGCGGCGAAACGCTGATCGAGTCGCCCGGCGAATGCCGTAAACGAGATCGATTCGTCTTTCCCGCGCACGTTGTTGCGCGTGTACTCGAAGGTTCCGCGGGGACCGTAGAAGGTCGTCTGGCTGGTGGTGAAATTCGAGGGCAGTCCTACCGGCGGAAGGTTCGGAAGAGCCACTGTGCCGCTTGGAATGCTCCCGCCACGGTTGATCACTTCAAAGCCAAAGCCATATGTGAGTGAATTCCGCTTCGCTTCGTGAACCTTGACGAGAACGTCCTCGTCGGTCTGCGTGGTGATTTGCCTTTTGGGGTCGACTTCGGCCCAGTCAAAGACGCCCGTGTGGTCGTAGAGCTTTGCACCCGCTGACAGAAGGGATGTTTCGGTCAGTGGTTGTTCGGGTTTCAGGTCAGCTGTATCTCCGTTGATCAGTGTTTGACGCGTGTGGTCACGGCCAAGCGTGAGCACGTCCCCGGTGATTACCTGCGGACCTTCGTAAATGTGGTAAACCACATTGATCTTGTGCGGCTCACTTTTTGAAACAGCATTAGCGGTTTCGCGAAAACTCGCCGTCAGATAGCCGGCTTTCAGGTAATTGGCCATGATCTCCGTGCGATCGGCCACCACATGCGCCCCCGAATAGGGCTGCCCCGCCGCCGTCTTCAGCCCCTGCGGAGCGTACTGCAATGCCGGTAAAGTGTTAGCACCCTCAACCGTCAGCGAAGCCACGACATCGCGCGGCCCTTCCGTAACAACAAACGCCACCGAAATGTCGCCACCGTTGTTCCTGACGTCCGGCGTGACCTGCACGTTGCTGAACCCTTCAGATTGGTACGAAGCCTTCAGGTTGGCCACGCTCTTCCGCAGGAGTTCCTGGCTGAAGCTCCCGCGCGCGAAAAGGTGCTTCTTCTGGACCGCAACGTGCGGCATTAGTTCGGAGGATTTGAGCTGGCTGTTACCCTTCACCTTCACGTCTTCGACCTTGTGTTTCTTCTCCCGCGTTATCCTGTAGATCACTTTGTCGTCGTTGCTTTGCTTCTGTATTTCGGCGTCGACTTTAACGTCGAAGTAGCCCTTGCCCTGGAAATAGGAAGTAAGGGCCCGCTTGCCTTCCTCCACGCTTTCATCGTCCACGCCCAGCCCCTGGTACATGGGCAGCAGCTTCGACTTATCCCAGCTCCATAAATGCGCACCCGTGATGTCGACCTTCACTTCGCTCCCTGGATTGACAGAGAAATGAATGTCGGCCCGGTTTGTATCCGCGTGATAATCGGCTCCGGCAAGCTTCACCTGGGCGCTGAGTAGCCCTCGTTTTTGCAATTCAGCCTGCAGGTAAGTCGCGGCTCGGTTTAATGTTGTGTCGTGATATGGCTTTCCTGGCCGTATCGCCGCCTCGCGCACCCGTGCCGGCAATCTCCTGAGGCTCTCCTCCAGATGACGGTCTTCATCGTCGGGCAAGCCCTCGATGACCACCGCTCCAAATTTGGCTTTCCGGCCGAGAGTGCTGTTGAACGTGACATTGGCGATATCGTGCACCTTGTCGACTGTAAGTTGTGTCGTAACATCGGCCTTGAAGTAACCCTGTTGCCGATAAAAATGGAGCAGAACCTTTCGATCCCGCTCCACCTCCGCCGCATTGTACGGCGTCTGCACCGGATAATTTGCCACTTGAAGCAGGCGAGAATACTCAAACACCGACGCTCCGGGAAACCGGTAGATGCCGAAGTAGACCGCCGGTTCAAGGATGAGCAAAACCCGCACGCCACCCGGGTCCGGGGCTACATCGACGCGGATTTGGCTGAAATCGCCCTTTGCCTTGAGAGCAGCGACGGTGTCCAAAACCTGCTGCTTCGAGAATGGCTGCCCAGCTCTCTGCAAAAACCCAGGCTCCAACTGTGCCGTTGAAAGATCTGGACGGCCGGCGATATCGATAGAGACGACGTTCTGTCCCTCATACGAGCCCAGTATCTGCTCGGTGGTTGGAGTCGTCCCCGGAAGCGATCTCGTACCGCGGTCCCGGACTGAAGGAGCCGTCTGCGCCGAAACATGGAGGATCCCAGCTACTAACAAAAGGCCCGGAAGAAGCCGAACGATATGATTCCCAAAAATATGGTTCATAGACGAGCGGGAGGCAGGTGCAGACGATGGGTCGCACACCCCCTTGGGGACTCGGATGCTGGTTAAAACATACGGGTGATCCAGCCCGCTTTGAGAAATTTGAGTCCCTGAGGAAATTGCAGGCCATCATGCGCCAAAGATGCGGCATCCGCGTGGATACAGGCGCGGATTCAACTCGCTCGAGGTGGGGACATGGCGACGCCGGCGGCGGGCAGTAAGACCCTAATCAACACGAAAGGAATATTCGGTTCGGAGTGGCAAATCCGCTCGGAACTCTCTCCGCTCGCTTTTTGTGTCGTTTTTGCTAAGATCACCCGATGTTCAAGCTTGGACGACCGCAAACGCCGGGCCAATGGATCACCCATTTCCTTCTCGCCGTCGTCGCAATTTTGCTTGTGTGGTGGATGTTGCGAGCTTACGTTTTGTAGTCAGGCTCGGACCATTGCCGGTTGCGCCTGCCTCTGTTCACTGATCTCTTATCTTCGTTATGCGCTTCGCCGCTCGTCTGTTTTCATCAACAGCTCAAGGTCCGATTCGTGCGCCAGCTTCTTCGTCGGCTTGTGATTCCCATCCACCTCAATCACATACATGTCTTGAAGATGAGCGAGCTTTCGCGCCACGATCCCGATCAGCTCCCCACGCTTTACACGAACCCTCTCACCCTCTGTGAATGCCATGCGGGAATCTTGCCCCTTTTCAGTTGCAGTCACAATCACTCGAACGGGTAAAATCCCTGTCACCTTGGGAGTCCAACGTTCCGTCAGTACCATGACCTCCGTCTGTTACCAAGGTTCTATGCTCGCGCCCCCTTCTCGCTCTCTGCGAAAATAACCGGTGACTCACACAACGGAACCAGCCACCCGCCCCCTCCTTCCCATTGCCGCGATCGCCCACAAACTCAATCTGCGGGAAACCGATTACGACCAGCTCGGTCCCTGGTATGCCAAACTCCACCTCGAACTCCTCCACGACCCCGCCCGCCCACCCCGCGGTAAGCTGATCCTCGTCACCGCCACCACCCCAACCGCCTCCGGCGAAGGCAAGACCGTCACCTCCATCGGCCTGGTCCAGGGTCTCGAGCGCCTCGGCAAAAACGCCATCATCACCTCCCGCGAGCCCTCCCTCGGCCCCGTCTTCGGCATGAAAGGCGGCGCCGCCGGCGGTGGCCGATCGCAGATCGAGCCCAGCCAGAAAATCAATCTCCACTTCACCGGCGATATTCACGCCGTCACCTCGGCCCACAACCTGCTCGCCGCCCTCATCGACACCCACCTCTTTCAAGGCAACGATCTCGAACTCGATCCCGAAAACATCTCCTGGCCCCGGGCCCTCGACATGAATGATCGCGCCCTTCGCTCCATCCGCATCGACCTCGACGGCAAACGCGCGGGCGCCAACCGGCGCACCAGCTTCGTCATCACCGCCGCCTCCGAAATCATGGCGATCCTTGCGCTTGCCAGCGACCGTGCCGATCTCCGCCACCGCCTCGACGCCATCGTCATCGGCGCCAACCGCGACGGAAGACCCGTCCGCGCCTCCGACCTCCGCGCCACCGGCGCTATGATGGCTCTCCTCGCCGACGCTCTGCTCCCCAACCTCGTTCAGACCACCGAAGGCACGCCCGCCCTCGTCCACACCGGCCCCTTCGGCAACATAGCCCACGGCACCAGCAGCATCATCTCCCAGCACATGGGCCTCCGTCTCTCCGACTATGTCGTCAACGAAGCCGGCTTCGCCGCCGACCTCGGCGCGGAAAAGTACCTCGACATCGTCATGCAGGTCTCCGGCATCAGGCCTTCCGCTGCCGTGCTCGTCACCACGGTCCAGAGCCTCCGCAACCAGGGCCGCGACGAAAGCCGCACCGGCGGCCGGGGCAATCTCGAAAGCGGCTTCCCCAATCTCGCCCGCCACGCCCAAAACCTCCAGCGCTTCGGCCTGCCCACCATCGTCGCCATCAACCGCTTTCCCAACGACACGCAGCAGGACCTCGACCAACTCCGGGCGTTCTGCACACAACTCGGCGTCTCCGCCGCCCTCACCGAGCCCTTCACCAAAGGCGGCGAAGGTTCCGAGCAACTGGCCAAAGCCGTCATTGACCTCATCGATCGCAATCCCAACGCATCCCCGCACCCCATCTACGCCCTCTCCGACTCCTACGAAGAGAAACTGGAAAAAGTCGCCACACAAATCTACGGAGCCACCGGAGTCACCCTCAGCGACACAGCCCGTAACAAACTCCGCCAGTTTATCGACTGGGGCTACAACGGCCTCCCCATCTGCATCGCCAAAACGCAATACTCCTTCTCCGACGATCCAAAGAAGCTCGGCGCGCCCACCGGCTGGTCGCTCCACATCGCCGATGTCTCGCTCTCCGCGGGCGCCGGCTTCCTCGTCCCGATCGCGGGAAACATGATGCTCATGCCCGGCCTGCCGAAAGTCTCCCGCGCCGAAGAAATCGACCTCGACGACGAAGGCGAAATCCTCGGGGTCTGAATTTCGACTCACTCACTCGTCTCCGACTCCCAGCTCTGGGCTCCTGTTCCCTGTCTCCCGGCTTTCGACAACCAGCACCGCGGCTCCCGGCATCTTTCGATATATGATTCGCAAACTCAAAACCGGTGAATTCCGCCTCTACTCCCGCAAAAAAGACGACTCTACCGGCAAACGCCGCAACCTCGGAACCTTCAACTCGCTGGAAAAAGCGAAACAGCACGAACGAGAAGTCCAGTACTTCAAGAAGCATTAACGACGGAGGCAAACCGGGTTTCTATACCCTATGCCCTATACCCTTTTCTCTCATGCCCGCCCACTCCACAACGAAGAAGGATTCCACGAAGGCAAAGTCCTCGGCGAGCCGCCGCTGGGTAAAAACCGTCACCACGGACTCCACCCATCCGCCTAAAGACCTCTTCACCAAATCCGCGCCCGAAATCGCACGGTCGCTCGCCTCGAAGAAGGTCTCCCCTAAAGGACCCGGTTCAGGGATGCGTATGCTCACCTATTTCATCAACCGGGCCGGCAAAGGCCTCAGCGCCACTCGTAAAAAAGAGCTCGAGCGCGCCAAAACACTTCTGCACGAGCGCATTCAAAAGGAAAAACAGAAAAAAGCTGCCTGAAGAATCCGGGCACAATTTCGCTGCAGATGCGAGCATCGGACGCTCTATTCCCTATTCCCTGCCCTCGATCAGCTTCTGCCTCTTCCTCTGCGCAATCGCAAACACCGCCACCCCCGCCCCCACCAGCACCAGCGTCGACACCAGCACCTTCGCCAGTGCCAGCGGCTTGTTCGGCTCCTCATCCGCGGGAATCGCGGACAGCACAATTGTGCCCGCCGTTGATACAAATCCAACCACCGCCAGAATCACCGCCACCGGACGCCCTCCCGGAACCCGCATCACGTCCGCACCGACCGGCCGGCTCTGCACCCGCACCATCGCTGCAAACAGCGGCAGGAAAGGAAGAAATGTCGTGATGATGGTCATGCTCACCATCACGTCGTATGCACCACGAACGCTTGTCCCCGCCTGCCCCAGCGCCCCCATCAGCATGCCCGCCAGCCCGTACACTCCGATCGCCACCCACGGCGTTCCAAACTTCGGATGCACGCGCCCAAACACCGGCGGCAAATAAAGATCAATGCCTGCTACAAATGGCAGCCGCGAGGTTGACGACAGATACGAAGCAGCTCCGCCGATCGCGCTCAGCGCCAGCAACCCCGCCATCACCACGCCCAGCCACGCAACCCCCAGCCGCCCGCACAGCACCGCGGCTCCGTGCATAAACCCATCCACGCCCGAAACCTGCCCAGGGGGCAGCGCTACCAGCAATGCAGCCGTGCCCGCCACATACCCCACCGCCAGCACCAACCCCGCCACCAGCAGCGCCCGTGGAATGGTCTTCCGCGGCTCCCTGATCTCCTCTGCCATAAACGATCCCGTCTCCGCCCCGGAGAAAGCAAAGAAAATCGTCGACCAGAAAATCGCGTCCTTCAAGCTCAGATGCGGAGCCATCCCCGCCCACGTAAACCGCGTCGCCACGCCAAACCGCGCCGCCGCAAACGCCGCCAGCACCACCAGCACCAGCACCGACAGCCACGCACCGCTCGACCCAATATTGTTCAGCCACTTCCCCGCATTCAACCCCACGATGTTCACAAGCGTGATCACCGCCAGCCACACCACCGCAAACGTCATGAAGTAAGCCGGACTTGCCGCCAGCCGATGGCCCCGCTCCCCCGCCGCAAACAGCGCCGCACCCGCGCCGAAGTACAGAATCGACGCAAAGTACGGCAGGTTCGACATCCAGTACGTCCACGCCGTCAGGAACCCGGTGAAATCTCCAAACGCCTCCCGCGCCCAGATGTATAGCCCGCCCTCCTGCGGATATCGCGACGAGAGCTCCATCACGCACCCGGCGAGCGGCAGAAAAAATCCGAGCATTCCGAAGAACCAAACGATCAGCGAACCAGGCCCCGCTGCCGCCGCCGTTGCCACCCACCGCACGCTCAGCGAGGCGGCGATATAGAGCAGCGCCACATCCCGCAGTCGCAGCGCCCGTTTCAGCCCCTGCGCGTGCCCATGCCCTTGCTCAGAAATTGGCTGCCCCGGGTCTCGATTGTGGGACCCGGGATCGGCGCCGGTCAGCGCCAGCGCTCCGCCCGGGATCTCAGCCACGCGCGCCGCTCTCCAGATCCTTCAGCACCGCCATCGCCGCATTCCGCCCGTTGATCCCAATTACGCTTCCCCCCGGATGCGTACACGCCCCGCACAAATACACGCCCTCCATCGGAGTCCGCGCCGTGAGTCGCCGCGACCACATATAAGGAGGCAAGCATTCTCCCTGAAAAATATGCCCGCCTGTCAGTCCCACCTTCTCCTCAATGTCCGGAGGCCCCAGCACCTGCGCATCGACCACCGCGCTGTCAATGTTGGAACAAAACCGTCCCAGCGACCGGAGCGCGAGCCCCCGCACCTCCTCACGCCGTGTTCCCCAACTCCCCTCGGCAAACCGGTACGGCACATACTGCGCAAACACGCTCATCGTGTGCAAACCATCCGGCACAACGCTCCGATCATGCACACTCTGCAAATACAGCTCGCACCATAAATATTCCGGCAGTTCCCCACGCCGCGCAGCCGCAAACCCAGCCTTCCACTCCGCCTTCGTCAGCGGCGCATTAATCTGTCCGTAATGATGCGGCTCATCGAGGCCAGGCCGCCCTTTGAAATTCGGCAGCTCCCGCAGCAGCACATTCAGCTTCACGGTGCACCCTTCAATCGGCACCGACTCCACCCGTGCCTTCCACGCCCCATCCACCGCCCCACCCAGCAGCCCCAGCGTCACCCGCGGGTCGGCATTCGATACCACCACCGGCGCCGCTATCCGCTCCCCGCTCTCCAGCCGTATACCCTCCCCAGGCACAATCTCAGCCACTCCCACCCCGGGAGCCACCACCGCACCCGCCTCGCGAGCCGCGTCGCAGAAGTAGAACGACACCATCCCCATGCCGCCCTTCACGTACCCCCACATCCCCGGCATCCCACACAGCCGCCCCGACGCGTGATGAAACCGGATCGAAGCCGTCCCCGCATCGAACGGACTCGCATTCGTCCCAATCACGCCCTGCCCCAGATACCCAATTTGTAACCGTTCATCGCACAAATAGTGCTCGACAAACTCCGCCATCGACCACTCACAGAGCAGCTTCCGCGCTTCATCATCCCCGCTCAGCCGCTCATCGATCTCCTCGGCTGTTGGCGCATCCCCAATCCAGCAATCCCCATCCCCCGCCGGACGCAGCTTCTCCCGCAGCCGCCCCAGCACATCGTTCATCGCCCGCCACCCATCCACATCGCCCGGCGCAAACCGCCGAATCTCCGCCTCGCACTGCGCGTCATCGTCCCAAAGCTGAACGCTGGTTCCATCGAGAAACGGCACAAACAGACCATTCACCGCGGGCGTCCAGTGAAACCCTCGCCCCGGCAGCCCCAGTTCCTCCACCACCAGCGGATGCAGCAGCCCCGCCAGATAGGCGCACGGCGACATCCGCACCCCAGGGTGCGTCTCGGGAAACGGCTCCTCGATCGTGCACGCTCCGCCCACCCGCGCCCGGCTCTCCAGCACCAGCACCCGCTTCCCCGCCCGCGCCAGATATGCCGCACAAGCCAGCCCATTATGCCCAGCCCCCACGACGATCACGTCCCACCGCCGCCCCGCCATCTCCCGCACCGGCGCCGGTAACCCAATCTCTCCGAGAACAGCAGCAGTAGCCGATCCGACCAGTCCCAATCCTCCTCCAAATGTTTCCTGCCAGTATCCACGCTGCAGCTAAATTACGAAAGCAAAATACAACACTTGGCAGTTGCTGCTCCGTCGCCTTCGCCGCCAGTGCTCCACTGCGGCGAGCTCCGGCGCCAGGCCCCACGTCAGTCCGTGGCGCCTCTGAGGTAGCCAGACGTTCCCCTCCGCGTTCTGCCACACCCGTATCTTGAGAGGTAGATCGAGAGCAATGCTCGGAGCAGCAGGCGTCAGCGGTGCGCCAGCTCTTGCATTGCCGAATATCGACGCTTTGGTCGGACCATTTCTGCTTATCCACGATGGTCTACCGGCGCAAACAAAGTGATCCCCTGGACTGGAGCAGAAGTTTGATCCCGCCCACAGTGTGGTCGACCAATCGCTTAGCTGGTTCCGTGACAACACTGCGTTAGAAATCGAATTCGGCTTCGGCCTCGGCAGCTGGAATAGCCTGCGTCCCATCGGCAGTGATGACGTTGTGGTGCGCCGCCCGCCGCGGCAACGTTTCTCTACGCTCCACTATCACGTCATCCTTGCACCCTCCATTCATCCTGCCCGCGCAAAGATGCCTGTGCCCGCCAATCCTGTCCGTGAGGCGCGACACCGCTGCCACCGTCGGCCGCCGCCAGTTGGGTATCGGCGATTCAGCCGGCCACGCCATCGCCTCCAGTTCAGTGAGCCAGTCCTCCACAGCCAGCTCCGCCTGCTCGAATCCGAAGAGCTCGCTGACAGCACTATAAAGTGCGGTCAATTCGTTTTCGGCATAGGTCAGGTACTCGGCAACCAGTTCAACGGATAACGGCGCGCCCTGAATGCCCGGGTTCATCAATACAGTTGTCATTTAACCCCCACCCGAATAAGAATGCCCAAGAGTAGCCTGCAGGCCCGCGATGTCGCCACGCCGGAAACAACAGAATTCAGCCTCGATTTTTCTGCAGGTCGCGTGAAGCTCGAAATGCGGTCCCTCTGCAGCCCTCTCCACAAATGGCCGTCGGCAACAAGGCGGTTCCATGTCCGCCGTCCCAAAGTGCGGCCGCCGTTGTATGCTGAACCGTACGCACCGCTTTGCAGGCCCCCCGAAACCCCGGCAGGGAGGCTGCCATAGTTGAGACAAAGCCAATTCGTGTCCTGATGGTTGAGGACCATCCTGTCTTCCGCGAGGGATTGAGCACCATCATCGGTTCCCAATCCGACATGCATCTGGTCGCCCAGGCTACCGACGGGACTGAGGCCATAGCCCAGTTCCGGCGGCACCGGCCGGACATCACCCTGATGGACCTCCGGTTGCCCGGCATCGACGGAACGGACGCGCTGCTGGCCATCCGAAGTGAATTTCGCGATGCTCGCATTATCATCCTCACGACCTCCGACACGGACGGCGATATACAGAGGGCTCTGCGCGCGGGAGCCTCCGCCTACATCCTGAAGAGTATGTCGAGGGACGAGATCCTCAACGTGATGCGCTGTGTCCATGATCGCGGCCGCTACGTCCACCCTGCGGTAGCCGCGCGCATTGCCGAGCATCTCGGAGAGGAGAATCTCACGGTCCGAGAGGTGGAGATTCTGCAGTTG
The DNA here is from genome assembly GCA_964610635.1 of uncultured Acidobacterium sp. Taxonomy (GTDB): domain Bacteria; phylum Acidobacteriota; class Terriglobia; order Terriglobales; family Acidobacteriaceae; genus Palsa-343. The sequence goes on along the minus strand of CAZSWI010000008.1, from coordinate 8,365 downwards.
ATCCGGGACGGGAATCGCAATAAGCAAATTGCCGACCGACTGGCGATCGCGGAGAGCACGGTCAATTTCCACATCAAGAACCTGGTCGATAAACTCGGAGCCAATGACCGGACTCACGCTGTGACGATAGCAACCCGTCGCGGCTTACTCAGGACCTGAACCGGACCTGTAGAAAACCACAGGGTGAATGCTGTAGGTCCCGGTATTCCACCCCGTCGGTCATCGCCGGTATGCTCGGCAATATAGGTGCGAGCTGTAGGTAAGGTGAACACTTTGCGTATCCTGTGGCCACGCTGGCTTTGGCTGCTGCCGGCGATCTTCGCATTGAACTCAGCCTGGGCCGTCGATCCATCCTGGCTCCTCTCGCAATACGCCCATACATCCTGGAAGACCGTGGACGGCGCCCTTGTTGGATCGCCCGCCGCCATCGCGCAGACGACAGACGGATACCTGTGGATTGGGACGACTCTCGGCCTGGTTCGATTTGATGGCGCTCGCTTTGTCCCTTGGAATCCCCCCCCGGGACAAAGACTCCTGGACTCGAGAATCTTCTCCTTACTTGGCTCCCGCGATGGCAGTTTGTGGATCGGCACAGGCTACAGCCTGTCCAGGTGGAAGGATGGCCAGCTTACTAACTATCCCCAACTAAGTGGCAGGATCGAAGCCCTGCTTGAAGACGCTGCCGGCACTATCTGGCTGGGACGCACGCAGGCTACCGATCAAATGGGCCCTTTATGCCAGATCCAGTCCCTCCAATTGCAGTGCTTCGGAACCGATGAGGTTCCGTTTCCCAATATTCTGCAACTCGCCAGAGGAAATGACGGAGCCATCTGGCTTGGTGGGTATCCCGAACTCTGTCTCTGGCGGCCCGGGAGGTCTCGCATCTACTTCCGCAACCGCTCTGGCTTCGAGGGCTTCTCCAGCTTCAAAGCGTTGGATACGGGGCCGGATGGATCGACATGGGCCGCAATCGACAGCCCTGGTCCGGTGCTGCGCCTTCAGCATTTCGTCGATGGCCGCTGGCGAGAGCAGCGATTTCCGGATATTCCGGTCCGGAATTCCCAGGTTACGGCATTGTTCGTCGATCGCAATAACCAGCTGTGGATCGGCACCCGAGAGCGCGGAGTTTTTCGAGTTAAACGCGATCGCGTCGAACACTTTGACCGGACGGATGGCCTGTCCAGTGACTTTGTGCGGAGCTTTTACCAGGACCACGAAGGAACAATCTGGATAGTGACCTCTGCTGGTTTAGATAACCTTCGCGATCTTCACGTTGCAACTTACTCCATGCGTCAAGGCCTCGCCGCTGATGGCGCGGGATCCGTGCTCGCTTCGCACGATTCCGGCCTGTGGGTTCTCGAAAACAACGAGATCGTGCAGAAGCTGCAGAACGGCAGGTTTTCATTGTTTCTTCCACGGCCAGGCGTCCCTGGTCATCATCTATCGACTTTCTTCGAAGATCACGCCGGGCGACTCTGGTTCGGGATCGAAAATGGTCTGTTCGTCGATGACCACGGGGAGTTCCGGCCGATTCTGCATGCGGATGGCACGCCTCTCGGCATTGTCTTTTCCATCACCGAGGACACGGCTCACGGCATATGGGTTCGGGCCGGACCGAACCTGGATCGAATTCAGGATTTCAAGATTCAGGCGGAACTGACTTCCACTCAAATCAGGACTGCGTATATTCTCGCGGCTGCTCCGGATGGCGGCATCGTTCTCGGCCTTGTCGACGGCGAACTGGTGAGGTACAGAAACGGCGAGATGCGGTCCGTCGCCTCGAGCGAAACGGGGAACACAAGTCAGATCCGCGACATGACAGTTGATCCGGACGGGACCGTCTGGGGCACAACCGTGAATGAGTTGTTCGCCCTGAGGGGCCTGAAGAGGGAAAATCTCACCGCCCGTAACGGCCTGCCGTGCGATGGGATTTTTGCGCTGGTGCAGGACGACGCGCACGCAATCTGGCTTTACTCGAAATGCGGCCTGATCCGAATTGCGCGATCGGAGTTAGATAACTGGTGGCAGCAGCCGAGCAGCTTCATTCACACTACCTTATTAGACCAGGCCGATGGCGTTCAACCCGGACTTACTTCTCTCAAGCCGCAGACCGCGCGGACTGCGGACGGTCGCCTTTGGTTCGCCAACGGCCGGGTCCTGCAATCGATCGATCCTGCTCATCTTGCCGAAAATCCCATTCCGCCTCCGGTGCAGGTTGAATCGGTCGTCGCCGACGGGAATACTCATCTTCCGCGGCAGGGACTGCGGCTTCCCCCTCGGACGCGCGATCTGGAAATCGCCTACACGGCGCTTAGCTATGTCGCCCCTCAAAAAGTGCGCTTTCGTTACAGACTGGAAGGCCGCGATGCTGGCTGGCAGGAACCCGGAACGCGGCGCCAGGCTTTCTACACCGATCTGGGTCCCGGCCGATACACGTTTCATGTGATCGCGCGTAATAACGACGGCGTGTGGAATGACACAGGGGCCCGGTTGAGTTTCAGCATCGCGCCCGCCTGGTATCAAACGGTCTGGTTTGAACTGGCCTGTGCCCTCTTCGTCCTCGTCGTTGCCTGGGCCCTCTATCAGCTGCGAATACGGCAGATTGCGGCAGCTATGAATGCCCGGTTCGATGAGCGTCTGGACGAGCGCACCCGCCTCGCACGCGAATTTCATGACACACTCCTCCAGACCATCCAGGGCAGCAAGATGGTTGCCGACGATGCGCTCGACGAATCGGCCGATCCGGCCCGCATGCACCATGCACTGGAACGCCTCTCCGTATGGCTCGGCCAGGCCACCCAGGAGGGGCGGGCAGCCCTCCATTCTCTGCGTGTGTCCACGACCCAGAGGAACGACCTTGCGGAAGCCTTCCGCCGTGCGACAGAGAGCGATCGCATCCCGGGCTCCATGTCGGTCGCCGTCTCTGTCGTCGGCGTTCCTGGCGAGATGCACCCTGTCGTTCGTGACGAGATTTGCCGGATCGGGTACGAAGCGATTCGCAATGCCAGCCTGCACTCACAGGCCGATCGCCTCGACGTGGAGCTCAGCTATGCCCAGGATCTGACTCTGCGCGTGAAGGACAATGGTGTGGGGATCGACCCACTCGTTCTGGATACGGGGAAAGACGGGCACTTTGGATTGCAGGGGATGCGCGAGAGAACAGCGCGTATCGGCGGTAGGCTCACCCTTCTCAGTTCCGCAGCCTCGGGAACAGAGATCAAGCTCGTCGTGCCAGGGAACATAATTTTCCGTGCTCCACGTTCAGCTCGGTGGACTCTGCTTGCCAGGATACGATCCTTTTTCCTGGGGACCAACCATTCTTCCAATACCGGCTAATCAATTCGCTGAATTTCCGGTCGAGTCCACCATGCGCACGCCGCAGCCGGTTTGCTGCAGCCGCGATAACCCCTGATCCTGGTTATTAATCCTGAACCCTGATCCCTGCTTTTTTTGTCAAGTTTCCACCACTTACCTGAAGTAATAAGGATTGATAAATAAGGCCTTCCAGGCCAAAAGAGTTGGCAGTTTTATTCCCTCAACCTGCTATTCTGAACTTATAGAGTAGAAAATGAAAAAGCCGCCATCCAGCGGCCTTTTCGTTTGTGGAGAAGACTTTGTACCGCGTTTCCAAAAAATCTGCCGGCCCCCCACCTGAACGCCACGAAAGCGGAGTCGAACACGGCCTGACCCATTCAACATTTTCGCCCCGGTATTCTCCAAAAAGAAAAGGAGTTACCGGGGTTACTGTCTGCCTAAACTCTTTCGAATCAATCGACTCACCGCGAATTCCCTGGGTGGGGGCGAACCATCTGCTCTCCGCGCGACGTTCTGGGACAAACAGGTGCACACCACAACTCGCCAATGCACAAGCTGCGGTGGTAGTGTTCTGGCGTGCAAAAACCGGCGCGCGCCGCCGTGGGAAAAGAGAATCCCCCTGCTCAATGCCGGCTTCTTTTCCGGCGCAGTTTCTGGACGGCTCGTTCCGCTCCAGCGCCTGGCCGCGACCGATTGCACCCGAGGTTAAAATATGGCCACCATTGCGATCGATCCACGCATCAGCGGCGCCACCGCCGATTTTGTCACCCAGCACCACCAGATGTACATCGACGGCCGCTTCGTTACAGCGGCTTCCGGCAAGAATTTTCCAGTCTTCAACCCCGCCACCGGCGACGTGATCACCGAAGTTCCCGAAGCCGAAGCGGAGGACGTTGACCGGGCAGTCGAGGCCGCGCGGCGCGCATTTGACGAAGGCCCATGGCCGCGCATGGCTCCCTCGGAACGCGGCCGCATGATCTGGAAGCTGGCCGATCTGCTCGAACAGCACCTGGAGGAGTTCGCGGAGATTGAGTCTCTCGACAACGGTAAGCCGCGCTCCGTTGCGCGTGTGGCCGATGTGCCGCTGGCAGTCGACATGTTCCGCTACATGGCCGGCTGGGCCACGAAAATCTCCGGAAAGACTCTGCCGCTGTCCGCGGGTTACGACTTCCACTCCTATACGATGCGCGAGCCGATCGGCGTGGTCGGGCAGATCATCCCGTGGAACTTTCCGCTGCTGATGGCGGCGTGGAAGCTGGCGCCGGCGCTGGCCTGCGGCTGCGCCATCGTGCTGAAGCTGGCCGAGCAGACGCCGCTCTCCGGCCTGCGCCTGGCACAGTTGATCGCCGAAGCCGGATTCCCGCCGGGCGTAGTCAACGTGCTGACCGGTTATGGCGAAGGGGCGGGCGCGCCGCTGGCTGCGCACGACCTGGTCGATAAGATCGCCTTCACCGGCTCGACCGAGGTCGGCAAGCTGATCGTAAAAGCCGCTGCCGGCAATCTGAAAAAGGTCTCGCTCGAACTCGGCGGAAAGTCACCCTCCATCGTCTTCCCCGATGCTCCCATCAATCAGGCCGTCTCCGGGACGGCGAGCGCGATCTTCTTCAACCATGGACAATGCTGCTGCGCCGGATCGCGCCTCTACGTTCACGAGAAGGTCTTCGATCAGGTCGTCGAAGGCGTCAGTAAAGTGGCCTCAGATATCAAGCTCGCCCCCGGCCTCGATCCCTCCTGCCAGATGGGTCCATTGGTCAGCGACGAGCAGTATCGCAAGGTCGTCGGCTACATCGAGTCCGGCATTGCGGAAGGCGCAAAGATCGCCGCAGGCGGTCCTGTTTCGGGCGTCGAACGCGGCTACTTCGTCCGGCCTACGGTTCTGACCAACACAAACCCGCGCATGAAGGTGGTTCAGGAGGAGATTTTCGGACCTGTGGTCTGCGCTGTCCCGTTCAGCGATGCCGATGTGGATCGCATCGTGAAACGCGCCAACGACACCGTGTATGGACTCGCGGCGTCGGTGTGGACCCAGAACCTGAGCCTCGCCCACAAAGTCGCGCGGGCCCTCCGCGCCGGCACGGTGTGGGTGAACTGCCACAACGTCTTCGATGCCTCGCTGCCGTTCGGCGGATATAAGCAGTCTGGCTGGGGCCGTGAGATGGGCGAAGAGGTGTTGCACAACTACACCGAGGTCAAGGCGGTCACGCTCGCGCTTTGACGTTTGGGCTGCCGGATGGGCAGAAGCGCAATCGCGCTTCTGCCTCGTCCCTTTCTGTCGAGCAACTCGCCTGAACCTTTACCGGCGCTGTGGCATCCTGTAGAAGCAGATGGCCCAGGAGCGGATTCGCCGAATCACGTTTGAAAAGACGCTTGCCAGTGCGCGGCAGACGATGGTATTCAGCGAGATCGCGAAGCTGGCCATCGATAGCTTTCGCACCGCCAAAGTGCGCTTTGTGCTTACCGCGCTGGGGATGGTGATCGGCACCGCATCGGTCATTCTGGTGGTCGCCATTTCCGCTACCGGACGGCAGTACATACTCAGCCAGATCCAGGGCATAGGCACCAATCTGGTGGAACTGGAGTATGCCGGCGGTGGCTCGGGCGCCGTCACCAACATTCAGTCCGATTTTCTGACCTTCGAAGACGAGCACCTGATCGACGAGGAGGTGCCTTCGGTGGCCGATTCTTCGGTGGTGCTGGAGATGCACCAGAACATCAGCATCGATGGGGTGGTGAGAGAAATACTGGTGCTGGGCGTGGAACCGCACTACCGCCAGGTGCGCAACCTGGTCACGCTCGCCGGCCGCTTCTTCGACGAGGAGGACCAGACCGCCCATAGCAAAGTGGCGGACGTGACTGAGCCCTTTGCGCGCGCCATGTTCGGCAGCTCCGCAGAGGCGATTGGACGCACGTTTCAGATTAACGGAATACCGTTCACGATTATCGGGACATTCAGGGAGCGGGTCGAGACCTTCGGCGAAACGGAGATCGCCGATCAGACGATACTCATTCCTTATTCTGTGGGCCGCTATTTCAGCGGAACGGACAACGTCAAGGAGATGTACTTTTCGATTCGCGATCAGGGCGATGTTGAAGAAGCGGCCAGGCAGATCGTCTCCGTTGTTCGTAACGATGGCCGGCATCAGCCTACGTCTGTCTATCAGACGCAGACCATGACGGCGCTTATTACCCTGGCGGGGCAGGTCGTGAATGCGCTGACCGCGATGCTGTTGCTGGTATCCGGTGTGACATTGGCCGTCGGCGGCGTAGGAATTATGAACATTATGCTGGCCACCGTTCGTTCCCGCACGCGGGAGATCGGCATTCGTAAGGCGCTGGGAGCAACATCGCGCGAGATCAAGCTGCAGTTCCTGATGGAAGCAGTATTTGTCTCACTCTTCGGCGGATTGATCGGGGCCGCAATTGGTCTCGGCATTCCCTTCTCGATTCGATTCTTCACGAGCTATCGGGCCCCGGTTTCGGGGTGGTCGGCGGTGATTGGGCTGATCGCCTCGGCGACGGTAGGCGTGGTCTTTGGCACGCTGCCCGCTAACCGTGCCGCCAGCATGGACCCGATTGAGTCTCTGCGGTACGAATAGAATTGGCCTTCCATATAGCGCACTTTTCAGCGCACTGTTCCCCTCTGTAGATGGGTACGCCCCAGTTGGAACGGCGTTGCCCGCCGCTGCTAGACTTAAGGAGAAGAACTTAAGAAGAGAATCAATGGCAACCGCGACCCGAGTTCGTATTTCACCCGGCGAGTACCTGCGTACGAGCTATCGGCCCGACCGCGATTACGTCGACGGGGTTGTTGAGGAGCGAAATCTGGGTGAATTGAACCTTTCCGCAGAACCGGAAGCCCTCCAGGGTTCGCCCACTCGTTTTCGTGTCGTCGACGTCTGCGTGATCGCAACCTCGGCTCCGCGTGAGCAAATTATCCAGATGCCTCCCGTTGCGATCATCGAAGTCCTTTCGCCTGATGATCGCGTTAGCCGTTATCTAGCTCGCCTGAGGTTTACCGCAAGATGAGCGTTCGCAACGTGTGGGTCGTCGACTCTGCCGAACGCAGCGGCTTCGATTTTTCCACTGGCCGGTGGATCGAAACTGTTGTCTTTACGGACGCAGCCCCGGGTCTCCGCCTCGACCTGGCTGCTCTGTTTGCGTCGATCGACGACGCACTCGGCGATTCTGGCGCGCGGTGATCCTGCCGCATCTTTGCTCCTCCGCCAAGCCGGGTTCCGGCGGACTCACTATCGACACGCACCCTTTACACGGATAACAGGAAAACCCTTGAGCACCATTCGCAATATCGCCATCATTGCCCACGTCGACCACGGCAAGACCACACTGGTCGATCAGCTTCTCCGCCAGGCAGGAACCTTCCGCGCCAACGAGACTCTAACCGAGCGCGTCATGGACTCGAATGAGCTGGAGCGGGAGCGCGGCATCACGATCCTCGCCAAGAACACGGCGGTCTTTTACAAAGGCGAGAAAATCAACATCGTGGACACACCAGGCCACGCCGATTTTGGCGGCGAGGTCGAACGCGCCCTCAAGATGGTGGACGGCGTCATGCTGCTCGTTGACGCCTCCGAAGGACCGCTGCCGCAGACCCGCTACGTGCTCTCGAAGGCCCTCGAAGCGAAGCTGCCGCCCATCCTCGTGATCAACAAAATCGACCGCCACGACGCACGTCCGCAGGAAGTGCTGAACGAAGTCTACGACCTGTTCATCGATCTCGACGCAACTGAAGACCAGCTCGATTTCCCGGTCCTCTATACGAACGCCAAGCTCGGGCAGGCCAGCACTGATATCGCTAACCCCGGCACGGATCTGATGCCCCTGTTTGAAGCCATCCGCAACACGATCCCGAAAGGGATGGGCGATCCCAACGGCATCCTGCAGGTGCAGGTCACGAACCTCGACTACTCCGACTACCTGGGCCGGCTCGCTATTGCACGCGTTTTTCAGGGAACGCTGCGGACCGGGGACGACGTCGCGATTTCTAAGCGCGATGGTTCGCTCGAGAAAATCCGGATCACGAAGCTCTTCA
>CAZSWI010000007.1:0-35929 GCA_964610635.1 uncultured Acidobacterium sp. | reverse complement strand
CCTGGCGGTCGCGGAGGTTGGTGAGGATGGCGGTGAGGTCGCCCTGGATCTGGAGGGCGGGGCCGGAGGTTTGCTGGAAGGGGACGTCGAGTTCGTTGGCGATGATGGTGGCGAGGGTGGTTTTGCCGAGGCCTGGGGGGCCGAAGAGGAGGACGTGGTCGAGGGCTTCGCCGCGGGACTTGGCGGCTTCCAGGGCGATAGCAAGTTGCTCCTTGGCTTTGGTCTGGCCGATGAATTCCTGGAGGCGGCGGGGGCGGAGCTTGAGCTCGAAGGAGTCTTCTTCGGCGGCGCGGGCGGCGTTGACTAAGCGGTCGGGATCTTCTTTTTTTGGGTGGGCGGTGGGGGGCATTTCAAGATGAGTGTACAGCGGGGGGAGATGAGAGTTTAGGGATTGGAGTTTGGAGTTTAGGGATCGGCGTCGCAAGTCCGCGATTCACTACCGGCAGATATGGCTGCGGCGAAGCTCAATGATGTGCTGGACACGCTGCGCACTCACGAGGATGAGTTGCGGCAACTGGGCGTGTCGCATGCCGCGGTGTTTGGGTCGGTGGCGCGGGGCGAGGCGATCACGGAGAGTGACGTAGACGCGCTGGTGGATCTGGACGAGGGTCGTCCCATCGGGCTATTCGAATATGCCAGGGTCAAGATTTACATCGACGAGCTGCTGGGCGGGGCGGGCGATGTGGTGAACCGCAGGACGCTGAAGCCGATGCTTCGGGAGAATATACTTCGCGATGCCGTCGCCGCGTTCTAAGAATCCGGAAGTGCGATTGCGCGACATTCTGGAGAATATCCAGGCGGTTCGCGAATTCACTGCAGGAATGGACGGCGGCCAACTGGCGGAGATCGGCGCACTCTTTATGCGGTGATTCGTGCGCTCGAAATCATCTCGGAAGCGACGAGACGATTGCCAGCGGAGTACAAGGAACCGTCATCCGAAAATCGACTGGATAGCGATCGCGGCAGCCGGAAATATCTATCGTCATGAATATGAGGGTGTCGATGAGAAGCTGATCTGGCAGACGATTCAGCACGATCTGGCGCCGCTGGAAGCGGCTGTGAATTCCGAAGTGGAGTTCGCGGATGAGGCGCGCCGGCAGGGCTTGGCTGTTGCAAACAGCGAGCATGCCAGGGACGACCAGAATTTCATCGATTCCATATCTGACTGGCCCGAGCCGCCCACTTCACGCTGAATTTTAGTGTTTGAAGTTGAGGCCTATTTCTGGGTGGGAGGCGGTGCCGCCGATTTTGACGGGGACGAAGGTGCCTGCTCCGTTTTTGGCGAAGAAGGGGTCGACGGGTTTGAGGAGCCAGGATTTCCAACCGGTGACCATTTGGGAGACATGGGCGTCGAGGCGGGCCGTACCGGTGAAATCGAGATTCTGGCCGTTGAGGGTGTAGGAGCCCTGGAGGGCGATGGCGGCGCCAGGGACGCGGAAGTCGATGGTGGGGAGGGTTAGTTTGCTGGCACCGAAGGTAAAGGTGCCGCGCATGTCGGAGGCAATGTCGGCGGTGGGGGGCGGGATCGGGCCCTGATTTTGATCCTGGCTTTGATCCTGGCTTTGATTCTGGCTTTGATTCGAACTTTGATCTGAACCCTGATCCTGCGCGGACGCGCCGTCCTGCCTGCCTCCGTTCCGGGCCGCCTTTTTCATCGCTGCGCCTTCCTGATTGGCCTGATCGGCCTTGCCCTGACCGCGAAGGCTGAGCTCGTCCACTTTGCTCTGGATCTTGTCGCTGGTGAAGGGCGCGCCGGTTAGTTCGAACGCGCCCTGGAGACGAAGGCGATCGGTTACGGAGGCCTGGCCGGGGGGAAGATCCATTTGCGCGTGGACCTTGATTTGGCCGGTCATGGGCGGCGGCTGGGCTTTGACGGCGAGGAGGAGCATGTCCTGAATGTGGCCGGGGTCGACGGTGATGTCGAGGCGGACGTCGCGGCCCGGCACGCCGGCGGTGTGGACGACCGCACCCTGGGCAAGGATGTGGGTCTGGAGGAGCCAAGCGTCGACGGGCTGGAGATAGGTGTCGCCGTTGGTGCCGTCGACGATGGCGTGGAATTTGGTGTTGAGGGACATGGGGCGTTTGGCGATGTCGAGACGGAAGTCAGGGGTAGTGGTTGTGCCGTCGACGAGGATTCTGCTGAGCTGACCCTGGTAGTTGCCGTCGGAAGAGAGAATGCCGCCGATGCCTTTGATGGTGCTGAGGTCGGCGTGGCGGAAGGTGTACTGTCCGCTGACGGGGGTGTCGCCGGGGCTGTGGGCGTTGAAGGGGCCGAAGTCTCCGGAGGAGTCGATGTCGCCGGTGGGGCGGGGGTTGGTGAGGATGGCGTGGAACTTCATGGGGCGGCCGGCGCCGACGGAGTTGAGGCGGATTTTCCGGATGACGAAGTTGAGGGGGACCTTGCCGGGCTTGCCGTTTTCGATGACGAGGCTGGCGCGTTCGACGTCGATTTCGCCGACGAGAATTTTGATCTTGCCGTGGCTCTTGTCCTCGCCGGGTTTCTGGGTGGATTGCCGGGGCTGGTTCTGGCTCCCGTTGATGCCGGCACGCTGATCTTTGGGAGGGAGGTGGATGTCGAGGCCGGAGACCTGGACGCGATCGATGTACATGGGGGTGCGGAGGAGCTGACGCCAGTCGAGGGCGTGGAATGAGAAGCGGTCGACGGAGATGAAGGGATAGGTGGAGTCGAGGTGGTTGGGGTAGAGCTTAAGACCGGAGCCGGAGACTTCGAAGCCGCGGATGAAGTAGACATGGAAAGTGTCAAGCTCGACGCGGCTGTCGAAACGGGTGCTGAGAGTTTCGACGACTTTGGCCTTGAGCATGGGGCCGGCGCGGTGGAGCAGGATGTTGCCGACGATAAGCGCGGCGAAGATGATGATGACGAGGACGGAGGCGATCAGCATAAGGACGCGTACGAGGGTGCGGTGAGGGCGGCGCTGGACGGGGGCGGCGGGTTCGTTCACTTGAGTGCTCAATCTTACCTTCCTTCCACGAGTGTTTCGATGCAGATCGCGGGGTGGAGCGGGGGCCTCGGGGCCGGAAAACGGTGGCAGAGGGGGGTTGGATTCAGCGTTGGGAGTCGAGGTTTATCATGCATGGGCGGGTTGCGGGAGGTGTTTACGAGGGTGAGATTGTCAGGTGCGTGGCGGAATCCTGGGGGGGCGCGGGAATTCTTCCGAAGTCTGGCGGGGCTGACCGTGGTGGCGCTGGCCTGCGCCGGGCTTACAGCCGGGGCCCAGCAGTCACTTCCTCCGCGGAGCAGCCGGCCGGCTACGGCCGGGCATCCGGTTGAGGCAACGCCAGCGATCGATGCTTACATACAGGGCGCGTGGAGCACGCTGACGCGCTCGATGCTGGATTGCGCGACGATCCGTGATCCGAAGGTGACGACGGCGCCGGTGCTGTACTTGCCGCAGGATTTTGCGGAGCCGGCGGAGGTTGCGGCTCTGGAAAAGAAGTGCGGGGTGCGGGTGGAGCCGCTGCCGGTGAAGGTGGAGCAACTGGGGCAGAATGTGCCGCTGACGTCGCAGGGATTGCTGTATCTGCCGCATCCATACGTGGTGCCGGGTGGGCGGTTTAACGAGATGTATGGGTGGGACAGCTACTTTATCGTTCTCGGGCTGCTCGAAAGTGGAAAGTTGGAGCTGGCGCGGGGAATGGTGGAGAACTTCTTTTTCGAGATCGAGCATTATGGCGGGGTATTGAATGCCAACCGGACTTACTATCTGTCGCGGTCGCAACCGCCGTTTTTGTCATCGATGATTGGTGGGGTGTGGGAGGCGGAGGTGGCGGCGGGGCGGAGACAGGACGCGCGGGCGTGGCTGGAGGAGGCGTATCCATATGCGGTGCGGGATCATGCGCTGTGGGTGAGTGAGGCGCATCGCGCGGGGGATACGGGGCTGGCGCGGTTTTACGATTTCGGCGACGGGCCGGTTGCAGAGATGGAGGATAACAACACTTATTACCAGGATGTGATTCGCTGGCTGCTGGCGCATCCTGGGGCTCATACGGCCGGGGCCGATTCAGATTACCTGGTGGAGGGACCGTCGATGCCCGGGCCGGAGGATCGGGAGAAGCTGGCGGCGGTGAGCTGCGATCCGGGAATATCGGCGGTGTGCGCGCGGGCGCATGTGGGAATTTACTGGCTGACGAAGGGCTTTTATAAGGGGGACCGGGCGATGCGGGAGTCGGGGTTCGATCCCAGCTTCCGGTTTGGGGCGTTCAGTGGATCGACGCATCATTATGCGCCGGTCTGCCTGAATTCCCTGCTCTATAAGTACGAGCGGGACCTGGCGTGGATGGCGAAGGAATTGGGGAAGAGCGACGAGGCGACAGGCTGGGATGGGACAGCGCAGGCCCGGAGAACAGCGATAGACAAGTATTTGTGGAACGCGGACAAGGGCATGTATTTTGACTACGACTTTGTGGCGGGGAAGCAGTCGAGCTATGACTACCTGACGACGTTTTATCCGTTGTGGGCCGGGGCGGCGAGCGTGGATGAGGCGCGGAAGGTGGAGGGTCACGTGGGGGTGTTCGAGAAACCGGCCGGGTTGGCGATGAGCACGCTTACCACGGGAGTGCAGTGGGATTTGCCGTATGGATGGGCGCCGGTGACGTGGCTGGCTGTCGATGGGATGAAAGAAGAGGGAGATATGCAGGACGCGGAACGTCTATCCATTAAGTTCATGGAGACGGTGCGCGATAATTTTGAGTGCGACCACACCATCCGCGAGAAGTTCAATGTGGTGACGGGAACGACGGAGGCGCAGGTGGCTGTGGGATATCGGCAGAACGTGGTCGGGTTCGGATGGACGAACGCGGTGTATCTGAAGATGGAGGATTTGCTGGGACATGCAGGAGTCTCCAAAGCCGGGGACGCGCAGATGCATCGCGCGTGCACGCCCGTGGAATGAGGAAGGTCAGGTGACGGACCGTGGCCGAGGAGAAGACGGAACAGCGATTGGTGGTGGGCCTGGGCGAGCTCCTGTGGGATTTGCTGCCGGAGGGAGCGCGGCTGGGTGGGGCACCGGCGAATTTTGCGGTGATGGCGGGGCGGCTGGGCAACCGGGGGGTGATCGCGAGCCGGGTGGGCGCCGATGAGCTGGGCAAGCAGGCCCGGGACACGCTGGATTCACTGCCGGTAGAGAGCGGGTCTCTGGAGAGCGATCCGGAATATGCAACGGGGACGGTTACAGTTGAGTTCCGCGATGGAGAACCGGAGTACACGATCCACGAGCCCGTAGCGTGGGACCGGCTGGCGCTGACGCCGGAGTGGCAGGAGCTGGCACGGACCGCGGATGCGGTTTGCTTTGGGACGCTGGCGCAGCGCTCCGAAGTGTCGCGTGCAGCGATTCTGGGGTTTCTGGACGACACGCGCAGGGAATGCGTGCGGGTTTTCGATGTGAACCTGCGTAAACCGTACTGGTCGGGCGATGTGTTGCGCGGCTCGCTGGGGCGGGCGACGATTTTGAAGCTGAATGCGAGCGAGTTGCCGCTGGTACTGGCGGGGACTGGGGCGTGCCCTTACCCGACGGCGGCGCAGGACGACGACGAGGTGCTGCGCGGGGCGCAACGGCTGATGGAGCGGTATCCGGTGGCGCTGGTGTGCGTGACGCTGGGGGCGCGGGGGAGTTTGCTGGTGACGCGCGAGAAGCACGATCGGCATGCTGGACTGGCAACGAAGGTGAAGGATACGGTGGGCGCGGGGGATGCGTTCACAGCGGCGTTGACGCACTACTATCTGGAGGGCGCGCCGCTGGCGGTTCTGAATGAGGCGGGGAATCGCTGGGGGGCGTGGGTGGCGTCGCAGGCGGGCGGGATGCCGCCGTTGACGGCGGAGACGCTGGAGGGGGTGGCGCGTGAGATTGGGGCTCGGGGGGCGAAAGCGTAACCAGACCCGGCCGTCGGCCAAGTCCGCCGTGGGATCACAAGTGGGGACCTGAATGGATGTTTTTCTGAAACGCATATCTATTCCCGGAGACAGATGACTCACATACCTACATCGCAGGAGAGGCGGGCACTGGGGCGGGCTCGGCGGAAGCAGGTGCGGCGACAGGATCATGCGCACTGGGACGCGAAGCTGCGGCAGCATGATCCGCTGGAGCTGGTGGCGGAGTCGATGCGGGGGCGGGTGCCGTCGCTGGTGACGCTGAAGTACGAACGGATGCTGTGCTCGCCGTTTGGTTTTTTTCGCGGGGCAGTGCCGGTGATGGCGGCGGATTTGGCGCTGTTGCCGCACACGGGGATTGTGAACCAGATTTGCGGCGATGCGCATGTGCGGAATCTGGGGGCGTTTGCGGCGCCGGACGGGCGGCTGCTGTTCGACATTAACGATTTCGATGAGACGATTCGGGGGCCGTTCGAGTGGGATCTGAAGCGGCTGGCGACGAGCCTCGTGCTGGCGGGGCGCGAGACGCGCGCTCCGGACGAGAAGGCCAGGGACGCGGAAAAAGCGGTCCTGCGATTTGTCGAGAGCTATCGGAAGCTGATCGCGACCTTGTCGCGGATGCCGGTGATCGAGATGGCGCGTTACCAGGTGCATCGGCTGCAGCGGATCACGCCGGTGAGCGACGCACTGCTGAAGGCAGAACGGTCAACGCCGCTGCACACGCTGGATACGCTGACGGTGGCGACAAAGAAGGGGCGGATTTTTAAGGATGAGCCGCCGCTGCTTAGACGGCTGACGCCGCAACAGTCGCGGCCGGTGCTGGCGTCGGTGAAGACGTATCGGGAGAGCCTGCTGCCGGAGCGGCAGCATTTCCTTTCGCAGTACAGGGCGATCGATGTGGCGTTCAAGGTAGTGGGGACAGGGAGCGTGGCGCTGCGGGATTACCTGATCTATCTCGAGGGAAACGGGGCTCGTGATCCGCTGTTTCTGCAGGTGAAAGAGGAGCCGGGGTCGGCGTATGCGCCGTACTTGCCGGGCGCGCGGCCGGAATCCGGAAATCACGGGCGGAGGGTGGCGGAAGGGCAGCGGGCGATGCAGTTCCAGTCGGATCCGTTCTTAGGATGGACGACGATTGCGAATCGGGATTATCTGGTGCGGCAGCTGAACGATCACAAGGGGTCGATTGAGATTGAGGATTTGGCGGGGCAGGGGCTGATCGATTACGCGGAGATGTGCGGTGAGTTGCTGGCGCGGGGGCATGCGCGGTCGGGGGACGCTTGTTTGCTGGCGGGGTATGTGGGAAATGGGGAGAGGTTTGGGGCAGCGATTTTGAAGTTCGCTGAGGCTTATGCGGACCAGACGGAGGCGGACTGGAAGAAGCTGAAGAGGGCGAGGGGGTAGACACGGGGTTCAGCGAGAGAACGGGAGGGTCTGTCCGGGATCGCGAGCGATTTGGCCTGCCAGAGAACAAGTCGTGAGAAATGCCTGTTTTCCCGGCAAAAATTTTCCTTGATTTCACATTCGTTTCCTGCCATAACAGGTACACGAATTCCTTCCCCAGGAATGGAATCACGATTCAGAAGGCCAGTTCCTGATGTACCTGCATGCCTGTTGCCGTGCCCGCCGGGTTATCCCCTGAGCTGCCCGAACCGCCGACGGAGGCGGGCGAAGGCAGCTTTTGGCGTCTCTGGACTGTTACATCAATAACCGATGTGACAACCGATAAGACAGCTTTGGTGAACACGGAGGCAAAACGTAGACGCAAACGATTGAAGGAGTCCCAGTGAAAGAGAATGGCGTAGTGAAGTGGTTCAACGGCGCTAAAGGATATGGGTTCATTCAGCGGTCAAGCGGCGAAGACGTCTTTGTGCATTTCTCCGCGATTCAGGACTCGGGGTACAGGACGCTGAATGAAGGTGAAGCGGTCGAGTTCGAGTGCCAACAGGGGCCGAAGGGCCTGAGCGCCGCGAACGTCGTACGCAACAGCGCCTGATTTGACTTGCGCCACGCGGTTTTGCAATCCCCTTGCTGACCGCGTGGGTTACGGTCTTCTGCAAAAGCTGCAGGGGCCAGTTTGCCTTGGCTGACGGACGGGAGTTGCTTTCCCCGCCGCTCTAATCCCGTCGCAGATGCTCGACTGCCCAGCGGGCCGTTTCGGCCACGACGGGATCGGTGTCTTCGCACCACCACCGCAGCGTCGGCAGAAATCGCCTGAGCCCGCTGTTGGCCATGGCGATGGCAAGGTTGCGCCGGAAGCCGGAGAACTTTGCACGCCGGACCGGCGAGCCGTTGAACCAACGGCCGAAGGCTTCTTCGTCCATCTCCGCCAACCGATCGAGTGCGGGATTGACGAGGGAAGGACGCGGGGCGAGGCCGGGATCTGCGGCGATGGGAGCGCGGCGGTTCCACGGGCACACGTCCTGGCAGATGTCGCAGCCGAAGACCTGGCGGCCCATTCCGGGGCGTAATTCTTCGGGGATTGTGCCTCGTTTCTCGATGGTCAGGTAAGAGATGCAGCGGGTCGCGTCCATCTGGCGCGGGGCGGTCAGGGCGCCGGTTGGGCAGGCGTCGATGCAACGGGTGCAGGATCCGCAGCGGTCGGGCGCGAGTTGGGCGGCGTGGCTGGGTGGGACCTCGAGGGATGTGACGATCACTCCCAGGAAGAGCCATGAGCCGAGTTGCTGGTTCAGGAGGCAGGTATTTTTGCCGATCCAGCCGAGGCCGGCGTAGCGGGCGTACACGCGCTCGACCACCGGTCCGGTATCGACGAAGCAGCGGGACTGGAAAGGGCCGAGGGTGGTCGCGAGGCTGCCGCGGAGTTTTTCGATGCGGCGCAACAGCACCTTGTGGTAGTCCGAGGGGCGTTCAGTCCCATGGTCGTCTTTGCCGGTGCAGGCGTAGCGCGCGATCCACCCACTGTCTTCCGGCCCAGGGTCTGTCGACCGTGGCGCGGCGGAGTTGTAATTCGCAGTGCACACGATGACCGACCGCGCCCACGGCAGCGCGATCCGCACGGAGGAGCGGACAAGCTGACCAACATCATTGCGCCGCTTCAGATAATCCATCTCTCCGGCGCGCCCGGATTGGACCCACTCGGTGAAACGTCTGCGGTCTTCCAGATCTTCCGCCGATCCCGGAGCCGGCACCGGGGCAATGCCTGCGGCGGCGAACCCCGCTTGCCGCGCCAGGGAATGAACCAGACCCTGTATGGACGAAGAATTCATAGCGATCCGCTGAATACACTCAATTTCACACCCGACAGGTCCGGCCGCCGGCAATGCCAGGTTATTTTCCGATGCAGAAAGTGGAGAAGATTCGGTGGAGAATGTCCTCGGCAGTGGTTTCACCGGTTAGGCTGTCGAGTTGGCGGAGGGCGGTATAGAGGTCAAGCAGGAGCATTTCGTGAGGGATTTTTCTCTTCGCCGCTTCGCTCGCCGCGTTCAAAGCGGACAGCGCCCCGCTCACGGCTTCAAAATGACGGATGCTGGTGAGAAAGCCAGATTCGCTTTCGCCTGCCGGATTGCGGACGGATTCCGTCAACGCTTCGCGGAGGGCCTGCAGGCCTTCACCGGTGAGCGCTGAGGTGGTAACGGAGGCGATGGGCAGTTCGGGTGGAACGTCAATCGCGTCGCTCAGGTCGGATTTGTTGCGCACCACCAGTGATCGTCGTCCGGTGAGCGAGGCGATCAGCTCGTGCTCGTCGTCGCGGAGGGGAACCGACGCGTCGAGGACCAGCATCACCACGTCGGCTTCGGCGAGGGTCTCGCGGGATTTGCGGATGCCGATGGCTTCGGCCTCGTCCCTGGCCTCGCGCAGGCCGGCTGTATCGACGAGCTCAACCGGAATGCCGCCGAGGGACAGGCGGTCGGTCACCAGGTCGCGAGTGGTTCCGGGGGTGGCGGTGACGATGGCGCGCTCACGTTCGAGAAGGCGATTGAAGAGCGAGGATTTGCCGACGTTCGGGCGGCCGACAATGGCCAGTCGCAGACCGGCGTGCACCATCCGGCCATGGTCGAAGGAACGCGCCAACTCGCCGAGCAGGCCGGTAATTGTATCGATGCGTGCGACAATTTCTTCGTCCGGAGTGACTTCGATATCGTCCTCGGCGAAGTCGATCCCTGCTTCGAGCAGCGCGATCAGTCCCAGCAGTTCCTGTTTCGCCGGCTGAATGCGACGCGAGAGCGCACCTCCCATCTGCTCGGCCGCCACGCGGGCCTGATAAAGGGTTTGCGCTTCAATCAGGTCCCGAACGGCTTCGGCCTGGGTGAGATCGAGCCGGCCAGCGAGAAAGGCGCGCTCCGTGAACTCGCCGGGGCGGGCAAGCCGCGCTCCTCCACGCAGCGCCAGCCGCACCAGCATTTCCAGAATGACGGGCGAGCCATGCGCGGCAATCTCGACCAGATCTTCGCCCGTATAGGAGTGGGGCCGGGCGAAATACGTAACAACGGCCTGATCTAATTTTCGGGTGGTCTCGGGGTCGACTACCTCAGCGAGGCTTGCTCGCGCGTGTTCCAGCGGCCCGCCTTGACGGCGGATGAGACCATGGGCGAGATCGAGCGCGTGGGGCCCTGACAGGCGCACGACGCCGATGCCGCCGCGGCCTGGCGGGGTTGAGATCGCGACGATCGTTTCCTGCGCGATCGATTCCCGTTCGGTTATTTGTGGATGAGGCTGCACACTGGCTGCTCCCATGCCGCGCCTGCTGATTCTGCTCGCTTAACGGCGGCGTCCGGGGGAGCGGTCCTGCCTCGGCGGCCTGGTGTCGTGGTGTTCGTACCCTTTGGGATACGCCACCACGAAGCGATGCAGGCCTTCGCCTGACGATGCGGTTTCGAGATCGGTGTAACCGCGGAAGGCAAGGTGGAGCATTCTTCGCTCACGCGAGCTCATGGGCACAAAGCTGTATGGTTGTCCGCTGCGCCGCACTCGTTCGGCAGCGGTTTCCGCTGCCAGTTTCAGCTCGCGAGCGCGCAGCGCCTTGAAGTTTTCGGCATCGAAGGAGATTTTGTCGTGTTCTTCGTTTTCAAGGCGAAGCATCTTCGCGGCCACGTGTTCGAGGGCACGGAGCAGCTCGCCTCCGCGCTGCGTCAGCAGTCCGGCATCGGGACCGGCCAGTTCGACATAGATTTCCCTGGCTTCGAGACCCGCTGGATCGGCCGCTCCGGGGCCGGCGGTGATGCGAAACTTCAACCGTAGTCTGCCCAGATGGGTGAGAGATCTGAGAAGGTCGGCGATCTTCTGCGCGGCGGAGGAGTAGTCGTCTATCGGCATCGAATCTGTTAGTTACCGTACCGACGTATTAGATCACGTTGGCGAAGATCTGGACCACTTATTCCCCGAGCGATTCGTTTTAGCAGCGCGCCTGATCGTTTTGACGTTTTGCCTGCGCGTTTGGCCAGCATTTCGAACCGGTAGCCTTCTCCTCGCTACTTCCGACGGTCTCGTTTGGCGGCGCGCTTTGCCGCGATAGCGCGCATCTCACGCCCCATGTTAGTGCGGTTCATCACCATCTGCTGGGCAACGCCGAGCAGATTGCTGCCTGCCCAGTAGAGCGCCACACCGGAGCCGATGTTCCACATCATAACGCCAAAAACAGCGGGCATCATAAACGCCATCATGCGCTGCTGGCTCTGGTCCATACCGGGCGAAGGGGTAAAGAATTGGGAGAGAAACATGGACACGATCACGAAGACCGGCAGGATGTGGAGCATGTCCGGGGCGGATAAATCCCTGAGCCACAACCAATGCGCCTGGCGGAGCTCGATGGCGTACATGAGCATCCGGTAGAACCCGAACAGGAGCGGGTACTGCAGCAACATGGGCAGGCATCCGCCAAACATGTTTACGCCTTCCCTGCGCTGCAGATCAAACATCTCCTTGTTCATATCCTGGCGGCGCGGGTCGGTCGTTTTGTACTTTGCGTACCTGGCCTTGATAGCTTCGATCTGCGGCTGGATTCTCTGCATCTTGAGCGACGACTTCATCATCATGACGCGCGTCGGCAGCATGGCCAGATTCAGTATCAGTGTCAGAACCAGAATCGCCCAACCCCAGTTAGGAATGCCGTGGCTGGCAAAGAAGCGCAGCACCAGAAGCATGGGCTTGGCGATCCAGCCCCACCATCCGAAGCTCACCACATGCTCGAGGTTTTGCCCGTTCGCGGTGTGGACGGACTCAAGCAGGCCAAGCAGCTTGGGACCGGCGAACAGACGGGTGTGGAGATCACTGGCCGAGCCCACGGCCGCACCGAGCAGCGGTTCCTGCTCCATGGCATTTGGATCCGGGTGCTCGCGGTTGCGCGGCACGGACACGGTGTCGTGCAACGTAACCACGGTCGAGTCCGCGGGTGTGTCCGGCATAAAGATGGCCGAGAAGTAGAGGTCGCTAACTCCCACATCGTCGAAGGAGCCGCGCAGCGTGTCGCCGCCCACGACCTTCTTTGCCGGGATTTGCTCGGCCTTGCCGTTTTCAGAGTACTCGATGGTCGATGCCGCATATTGCTGGAGGGAGGTCTGGTCGCCCAGACCCGACGGCCACGTCAGCAGCGCCGTTACGGGGGTGCCGTTCTGCGTAACGGAAAGATCCGCGTCAATGACGTAACTTGAATCGAAGCGGAAACTCTTGTGGACGGTCAGGCCGCCCCAGGAATAGTCGAAGCTCAGAGTTCCCGGGGCGCTCATGATTCCTGTCGCAGAAGGAACATAGAGCATCGAGTTCAACCGGCCGCGCAGGCCGGCGTCGTATGCGAAGACCGAGAGCGGCAGACCGAATTTCGCCGCTGCGTCCTGATTGACGAGGTCGAGCGGTTTTGTCTGGCTGTCATCTTTATATTTCTTCAGGACCCACGACTTCACCGCGGCGCCGCGATTGGTGAAGGTGATGCGGTACAGCTCGTTTTCGACGACTGTCTCGCTTTCGCTTGACGCCTGGACCACGTTGGCCGCGGGGATTGCCGGATTGCCTGCAACCGCGGTTGTTCCAGCATTCGCGGGAGTAATTGCAGCCGGTGAGGGGACCGCGGCATTCTGCGTGGTCTGCGTTTTCGGTTGGGAGGGTTCCTGCTGCTGGGTCTTTTTCGGGCCGAAAATCTGGAAGGCCACAATCATCAGGACAAAGACGATCATGAAGCCGTAGAGGGAGCGTGAGTCCT
Source organism: uncultured Acidobacterium sp. (assembly GCA_964610635.1). Taxonomy (GTDB): domain Bacteria; phylum Acidobacteriota; class Terriglobia; order Terriglobales; family Acidobacteriaceae; genus Palsa-343. The sequence goes on along the minus strand of CAZSWI010000007.1, from coordinate 22,892 downwards.
GCCCGCCGCCACCGCTCTGCTGATTGGGATTTTGTATCTCTGCCAAGACTTCCGTTTCCTGTCGCTGTCTGCGGAACCTAAGGGATTTGCGGGGCCCGGACACAAGACCCAGACGCGCTGCGCTTCGGCGGCACCGGATCGAATCCGCCGCAGTGGAGGGGATGACAACGCAGCAGCCGGCCCAGCGCCATCAGCGCGCCGCGCATCACACCGTGCCCGGCAATGGCGATCGCCGCATACTCCGAACACGTGGGCTGGAAGCGGCACGCAGCCTGGCCGCCGGCAGCTGCGTGCAGAACCGGAGACACCACACGCTTATAGAGAGCCAGCAGGGCTGGTGCGCCGTTTTCCTTCAAGCCGCAGCGCGTCCGGATGGCATTCACTTCTTTCCCTCTGGGCGGTTGGCTACGGTGGGGAAGACTCGCGAGACTTCGCGCTCCACGCTCAAAAAAACACGCGAGACTTCGCGCTCGAGCCGGGTAAATTCCATATCGAGGACAAGCCGGCGGGGATGGAGGACGACATCGACCCGCAGCGGTAACTCGGCAAGATGGATGCGCACCGCTTCTCTCATACGCCGGCGAATACGATTTCGTTCCACGGCGCCGCCGAGAACGCGACCGGCCGTTAATCCCACACGCGGTTGCGTACCGGTGGAGTCGTCGCTCGATCTTGCGCAAAAGAAATAGCTCATGGATGCAGACGAATACCGCCGACTTTCCCGGTAGACGCGCTGGTAGTCCGCGTGTTTTCGCAGACGGGCCGTGCGCCAGTCGAATGTTGACTCCGGCATATCTCCATTCTGTCGCACTCTCGGGAGTGGCGGCCAGCGAATGTCAATTTGCAGCCGCCCTGCTGAAGGAAAGAAAAACAGGGAGAACTAATCGCGGTAACCCGCGCTGACGGAAACACGCTTGCGGCCCTTGGCGCGCCTGCGCGACAGAACCGCAGCGCCGCTTTTTGTCTTCATGCGGCTGCGGAAGCCGTGGGTTTTTGAACGGCTTCGGCGATTGGGCTGAAATGTGCGCTTGGGCATGGAAAACCTGACTCCTGAATTTTGTCGGATTGAACCGGCTTGCGACGCTGGCTTTACTGCGCTGCCTGATTTCGCGCGCGCAACTGTTCCGATCGGCCGCGCAACGGCTGAGAACATATCTCATCGCGGCAAGTGTTGAGTATATCCCATCGCCGATTCGCTCGCAAAAATTGCGCACCGCCGCATTTTTCACCATGCCCGGTGCAACTTTCGGCCAAAGAAAATTTTCTCGCCGCAGGTGGGTTCTCTGTGCCCCGCACTGTGCTACTATCGGCAACGTTCACTTAAGATTTTTCGACGCTCTGCGGTTGTCGGAAGAATGTGACCGATGCTCCGATGCGTGACAGATCGGAGCCACTCCCGGCCAGTACCGATCTGCTCCAGAACCTTGCCCTGTTTTCGTTTGCAGGGTTAACTTCGGGCGTTTTCGTATTCGGTTTCGCGGCGCCGGTCTCTTCCGTCTTCCAGGCGTTTCTCATAGAGGATTGCGCATGTCTTTCGCTGTTACGTCTCCTGTCGCTCTTAATCCCTGGGTACAAATCCTCGGCGCGCTTGAAAAAAAGGTGAACCGCCAGTCGTTCGATACCTGGCTGAAGCCGACAAGGTACAGCTATGTCCGGGAGCGCCTGCTTTTTGTGAGGATCCCTACTCCGGAGTTCCGCCATGTTGGGGATCGCTATGGCGACCTCATTCAGGAGGCAATCGAAAAACTCCATCTGGAATTCGACGACGTCACCTTCATCACACCGGATGAAGATCCAACGCTGCCGCGCGTGCGCGAGGATGGTGGCTTCGCACCCTCGTCTTCCACTGAAGTTCCTCCTCACCGCAACGGAGGGGTTCGTCCGGCTGCGCCTGCTGGACCGCAGCAGGCTCGCTTCGACTGGTCGACTGCCGCGCAGCTCAATATTCGCTACACCTTCGACGCGTTTGTCTGCGGACCCGGCAATCAGTTTGCGCGCGCGGCGGCGATGGCCGTGGCCGAGCAGCCTTCGAAGGCATACAACCCGCTTTTCCTTTATGGCGGCGTGGGGATGGGCAAGACGCACCTGATGCACGCGATCGGGCACGAGATGAAGCTGCGCCAGCCTGGCGCTTCGATCTCGTATGTATCGGCGGAGAAATTCACGAACGAGATGATCAGCTCCGTGCGTTACGACAAGATGACCAGCTTCCGCGACCGGTTTCGCACGGTGGACCTGCTGCTCATCGACGACATTCAGTTTCTTTCGCAGAAAGAGCGGACGCAGGAGGAGTTCTTTCACACCTTCAACGCGCTGCACGACAACATGAAACAGATCGTGATCGCTTCCGATCGGCCGCCGCGCGAACTGGCGGAGATCGAGGATCGGTTGCGCAGCCGCTTCGAGTGGGGGCTGATCGCCGACATTCAGCCGCCCGATCTTGAGACCAAGGTTGCCATCCTGCAGAAGAAGGCGGAGAACGAACATCTGCCTGCGCCGCTTCCGATGGACGTGGCGTTATTCATCGCGTCGAATGTGCGAACGAATGTTCGCGAACTCGAGGGCGCTCTGGTGCGGCTGATTGCCTGGTGCGGTCTGAACGGGCTGGAGATCACGCTGCCCACCGCGCAGCAGTGCCTGAAGCAGTTCATCGATACGCAGGGGCGCAAGATCACGATCGAATCGATACAGCGGGCCGTTGCCGAGCAGTTCGGGATGCGCATCGCTGAGTTGAAGCAGAGGAATAATGCGCGCGCCGTGGTTGTGCCGCGCCAGATCGCCATGTATCTGGCGAAGCAGCTCACGGAAGCTTCGTTGCCCGAGATTGGGCGGCAGTTCGGGGGCAAGCATCACACCACAGTGATGCACTCGATCGGGAAAATCGACGAGCAGCGGCGGAATGACAAGAACCTGAACAGCACCCTGAATAAGCTGCAGGAGACGCTGAACGGGTAGTGCAATCTCTCGGACGTCGTGACGGTTCGTATGTCGCGCCCTGAGGTTCTCCTACAGTCCTCTCAACCCCGCCGACTGGTAGATCTGCGACATCAGGATTGTGTCGCGTAGGCCTTCTTCGCCGTTCGTCTTTGGCTCGCGGTTCGACCAGACACAATCGGCAAAGTAGTCAGCCTGTCTTGTGAAGTCGCGGGGGTCGTGCTCTGTTTCGGGCTCGTCGATGGTCTGGCCGTCCAGCTGCCCGGTCAGGTGCATTCCGTCATAGCCAAATGCCGGGTCCATTTGCATGGAGCCTTTCGAGCCGTGGACCTTGAAGTAGTTGGCGCCGTTGGCTCCGTAGGTGGTGTTGCAGCTGGCGACGATGCCGGAGGGAAATTTCATCGTCCACGAATCGTTTTCTTCCACTTCTTCGAAGCGGCCGTCGCGATCGATGACGGAGGAGTTTGCCTTGATGTCGCCTGGCTCTTCGCCGGTGAGGTAGCGGGAGGCATTCAGGGAGTAGATGCCGACATCCATAAGCGGGCCGCCGCCAGCGAGCTTGCGGTTGAGGCGCCATTCGCCGGCCTGGATGTTGAAGCCGAACGAGCTCTCGATCATCTGCACCTGGCCGAGGGCGCCGGAGCGGATGAGTTCGATGGCTTTGAGGTGCAGCGGATTGTACTGGCAGCGATAGGCAATCATCAGCCTGACACGGGCTTTACGGCAGGCTTCGATCATCGCTTTGCAATCGGCGACGCTGGTGGCCATGGGCTTCTCGCAGAGGACATGCTTGCCGGCCTTCGCGGCGCGGATGGTGTACTCGGCGTGCATGGAGTTAGGCAGAGCGATATAGACCGCGTCGATTTCCTTGTTCTGGCGAATCTCGTCGTAGTTGTCGTAGCTGTAGATCGAAGGCGAGGGTATGTTGTATTGAGCCGCCTGCTTTTCTGCTTTTTCGCGATGGCCGCTGACCAGGGCGGTTAGTTTGCCGGTTTTCGACAGCTCGACGGCGGGCATGAAGTGGTCCATGGAGATACGGCCGAGGCCGACGATGCACCAGCGGAGCTTGCGGCCGGCGTCGGCGGAGCTCTGAGATTCGGCCCTGGGCAACGCGCTTGCCAGAGCGGCCATCGCGGTGAGGCGGGAAAAATCGCGGCGGTTCAGGTTCATGGGGAAAATCCTCCTGCGTGCTTTCAGTTTCGGCGCGATGATGCGGGCGACTGCGGCCTACGACGAGAATCAGCACTCGATAATCATCAGGCGAGAGTTACCAGGCGACAAACGGAGATTTGCGCACCCATTCCGCCGAGGTGAGCTGCTCGAGCATGAACGCGGCGACGTCGGCCCGGGCGATTTGCCGGCCACCTGCGGGCAGGGCATCCTCTGCGACTCGGTACTTGCCCTTCGCGGGGACGGTCAGCAGGCGCGGCGGTTGCACAACGGTCCAGTCCGTGTCGCTCATGCGCACCAACTCCTGCATCGCCCTCTGTGACTGGAAGGGCTTCCTCAGGAATGTCGCTTCGATCACCTTCAGGAGAATTCGTGAAGGCAACGCGAGGTTCTTGTCCGCTCCGGGAAAAGCGCCCGCGGCTCCCAGCACTATCAGGCGGCGCACACGATGCTGGCGCATTGCGCTGAGGATGTGGGTCATCGATTCGGGCAGGAGCGTGGCGTCGCCCAGGGAACGCGATCCCAGCGCGGAGACGACAGCGGCCCGCCCGGCAACTGCGAGCGCTACCGCACGGCTGTCGAGCGCGTCACCGACGACGACGCTCAAGCGATCGCCGCCGGTAACGGTTTTAGGATCGCGCACGAAGGCTGTGACCTCATGGCCTTGAGACACTCCCTGGCGGAGGAGTTCCTGACCGGTGCCGCCTGAGGCTCCGAAGACGACAAATCTCATGCGGTCATCCTACTCGCTGTTTGGATGACGCGAAGGGCCACCACCCGGAGTGTTATCGGATTCATTCCTCGCGCAGCAGAGCGGCGGGTTCGGCGGCTATCGCTCTGCGAGCGGGCACGGCGGCGGCGGCGGCTCCAATGAGGATCATGGCAGCGATTGCGCCTGCGAGGACGACGGGGTCGTACAGGGTTGCCTGGTAAACGATGCTGGAGAGGAGGCGAGTTCCGAGGACTCCGAGGCCGAGACCTGCTACTGAGCCGATGACGAGCAGAAGCACGGTTCGGCCGAGAGCGGCGCGGAGCACCTGAGTTCGCTGTGCACCGAGGGCTACGCGGATGCCCATTTCGCGCAGCCGGCGCGCAACCGAGTAACTTGCCATACCGAAGATTCCCGTGGCCGCCAGCATGCCCGCCAGGAGTCCGAGTATGCCGAGCGCCACGGTAGCCACGCGCGCGGGGAAGAGGACGAGGGCCAAAGCTGCCGGCCAACTCTGAATGGTCACCGGCAGGCTGGGATCGATCCTGCTCATCATCGTGTCCAGCGCCGCTCCGATCTCCGCCGGCGGGCGATTGGAGCGCACGACGAGGGTTGTGTCGGTTTCGTTGTTCTGCGCGAGCGGCCAGAACATGGCAGGCTGGGGTGCCTCGGTGAGGGAATCGTACTTACCCTGTTCCACTACACCGACCACCTCGTAGAGTGTGGCTCCGTTAGAACCTGGCTGCGCGAAATGCCTGCCGATGGCCGCCTGAGCGCTGCCGAAGAGGGTTTGCGCGAAGAACTCGTTCACCAGCGCCACATTCGATGTGTGTTTGTCGTCATGCCAGGTAAAGTCGCGTCCAGCCACCAGGCGCGTTCCCGCCGTGGCAAGATAGCCGGGCGCGATGGTGAAGTACTTCGCCGTCATCACACTGTTCGAATCACGAAAATCCTGCGTGCCCTCCCGGTATACCGGCGTGCTGCTGCCTCCCGCGTTCAGCGGAATGTCGTCGATCATGCCGACTGCCGTGACGCCGGGAATCTGCTGGGCTTCTTCGATCATTCGCTTCTGTACCGGCAGCGCCGACGTGTCGGAGTAGCCAGCCATTTTCATCGTCGTTTCGGCAATCACAACCCCTTCGGGCTGGATGCCAATCGGAGCATGCAGCTGTCGATTCATCCCGCGCAGGCCCACCAGGGCAGAGGTGACCAGCAACGCGCACAACGCCACCTGCAGACCCAGCAGCACATCGCGGAGGTTCATGCGCCGGAAGAGGGTTTGGGAGCTGCCTTTCATCACCTGCATGGCGTCGATCTGCCAGATCTGGCGGGCGGTCAGGACGGCCGGCAACACGCAGCTGGCCGCCGCCAGCAGCACGGCGATCCCATACACCCGCACGTCGGCCGGCACGGTTGCCTGGATCGGCAGCGCGGGGATCGGCCGCCACTGACCGAGCATTTTCATCAGCGTCACCGAGACACTCGCTCCGATGAGTCCGCCGCCGGCGGAGAGCAACGCAGCTTCAGCCAGCACCTGGCGCAGCACGCGCCAGCGGCTGGAACCGATGGCCACGCGGATGGCCAGCTCGCGTCCGCGATCCGCGGCTCGCGCCGCAAAAATGCTTGCCAGGTTCACGCACGCGGCCAAAAGCACCAGCAGCGCCAGCCCCAGTAGAGCCGCCAGGAAGCTCCGCGCCGCATCGCCGACCTGATCGCCAAACAAGCCGGCTTTGACCAGGCGAAAACCCAGATGGTCGTCGTCCACAGGATTCTGCTTCGTCATTTGGGCGGCAACTTTGGCCAGGTCGCTCGACGCCTGCTGCATCGTCACTCCGGGCTTTACTTCACCGACGACGAAGATGCCATGGTTATAACGCTTAACGAGGTAGTCGTAGCCGTCGATCTGTTGCTCGTTGATCATCGGCACCCAGAAATCCGGACGAAGAAAAAGCTCGGTTCCATGGAACTCCGGGGGCGCCACGCCAATGATGGTGAAGGGATGTTTGTTGAGATCGACGGTCATGCCAACGATCCGCGGTTCGGCATCGAAGCGGGCCCGCCAGAACGCGTCGCTCAGCACAATGTACGGGGCCGAATTCGGACCGTGTTCATCGCTCGAGTAAAAGAGCCGCCCCAGTTCCGGCTGCACGCCGAGCATGCTGAAGTAGCTACCGGTCACCTCATAGATCCAGCTCATCTTCGTCAAGCCGCCGGTGCTGAGCGCAGCCTGAGCGATGCGAAACGCCGCCATATCGCTGAAGGTCGAGTTCCGCGCGCGCAAATCCTGGTAGTCGGGATAGGAATGGCTGATGTAGCCGTGCTGCTGGTGGGCGATCGTCCATAGCCGGTCGGCGCCTGCCACGTTCAGCGGCCGCAGAATTGCCGCGTTCATGACGCCGAAGACGACAAGGTTGGCGGCGATGGCCATGGTGAGGGAGAGCACTGCGACCAGCACAAATCCTGGGGAATGGCGGAGGCGGCGGGTGGCAATTCGAAGGTCGTTTAGTATCTGGTGCATTGCGCCCTCCCAGGCCCAGGTCTCCGTGGTGCAGGAGATTTCATATTGATCCATGCAGCTTCGTATCCAATGGGGTGCTGCGGCGATCTCGCAATAGCTGAGAGTCTTAGCAGCTCATTGAGATTTTCCGCACGGGTTCGTCTGTCCGCAATCCAACACTATCGTCCATTGCCGGACAGGTAGGCCGGACGGGCGGCTGGAGAGGCTGGCGGTCTTTTTCGCAACACCCGGCGTTCTTCAACCTGTACCCTGTTTTCTAACTCACGATGCCGCGCCGCCCGCTCCTGGCTTTTTTAATTAGCTTTCTTTTCTTACCGGCACACGCGGCGTCACGCCCGCAGGACACCGGTTTTCTCAATCGTTCGCTCGAAGTGAACGGTGTCCTTCATCGCTATGTGGTTTACCTTCCCGAAAGCTGGAATCGTAGTCAGCGATGGCCTTTTATCCTGTTTCTCCACGGCTCGGGGGAGCGGGGCTCTGAAGGGATGGACGAGACGCAGATCGGCCTACCGCAGGCGATCCGGCTGCATCCCGAGCGCTGGCCGTTTGTTGTGGTGATGCCGCAGGTGCCGTTCAACCACCATCACTGGACCGATCCGGACATGATGGCGATGGCGATCGCTGCGCTGGACATGGAGATGAAGGAGTTTCATGGCGATCCGGACCGGGTGTATCTGACGGGGCTGTCGCTGGGCGGTTACGGGACATGGGAGATTGCGAAGGCCTATCCTCACCGTTTCGCCGCGCTGGTTCCGGTCAGCGGCGGTGTTTTCTGGTCGTATCAGCCAGACCGCTGGCGCGACGTCAATACTTTGCCGGCGGAGTACGCTCGCGCCGTCGGCCGCACGCCGACGTGGATCTTTCACGGTTCCGACGATCCGCTGGTGAACCCGCGGCAGTCGCTGCTGATGTTTCAGGCGCTGAAGGCCGGGGGCGGGGATGTGCGTTTCTGGGAATATGCGGGGATCAAGCACAACGTGTGGGATCGGGCTTACGCCGAGCCGCAGCTGCCGCGGTGGCTGCTCGATCAGCGTCTCAGCGCTATTCCGAAGCTCACCGCCGCAGCCGAACAGGTGCTGGTGCCGGTTCATCCTGTGCCGGGTAAGGTGGACCCTGCCGGGTACAACGCGTACGTTGGCGACTACGAGGATCAAAACCAGGTTGTCGCGACTGTTTTTCGCCAGGGAGACAAGCTGCTGTCGCGCAACCGGATTGGCGAGGTCACGGAGCTGCTGCCGGAGAATGCGACGACTTTCTTTTATCCGACGGGGGGGACGCGGCGGCTGGTTTTCGAGCGAGATGCGGAAGGGCGGGTGACAGGAATTCGGTTTCGCGACGATCGGCATGAGGAGTTTTGGGAGCGGAAGCGGTGAGGCGGTCTGGGTGTTTCCTGCCAGTCCCCTGTCCGATCCCGAACACTGAACCGGCCTTCCGGACACCGTGGGCGGGAACCGGGAAGCGGAAGTCTCTGATTTTTAAGGGTCGAGATTGCGCAGCTGACGGCAACTGGCGTGCTCTTCTCACTCCGTCGTGCCCCCCCAACTGCATTGAAGGGAACTGTTATGCCTCCATCCGCGTATACACCGAACGAGGTCCGCGCCATGCGCCGATTTGGCTTGTTTGTCCTCGTATTCTGCGTCATCGTCGTTCTCGGCGTGGCGGTCCCGCACGCCCACCGCGACTCGCGTTTCGTCGCGGCGGCGCAGCAGTCCGGCAACTGGCACAATGGCGAATGCGAAGACAAAGGAAGCCACTGGGGCGAATCCCATGTGTGCCAGATGCGCCGCACCACCTTTACCCTTCCGTCAGGACACCTTGGCGTCAACACATCGAATGGCGGGATCGATGTCACCGGCGAGGATCGCTCCGACGTTGCGCTCGAAGCTCGGGTGAGCGCGTGGGCGCCTTCCGATTCCGACGCGAAAGATTTGCTGAACCAGATCGTTATCGACACCGATAACGGCGAGATTCGGGACCACGGCCCGCACGCGCATTTCTTCAATCGCACAGGGTACAGCATCGACTATCACCTGCATGTCCCGCGACATCTTGCAGCCGATCTGCACACGATGAATGGCGGCATCGATCTGGCGCGTCTCGATGGCAACCTCCACTTCCAGACGACCAATGGCGGCGTCAGCCTTGACCGTGTTTCCGGCGATGTTCGTGGCGAAACGGTGAACGGTGGGCTCGACATTTCGCTTGCCGGCGACCGCTGGCAGGGGCAGGGCCTGCATGCCGAGACCACCAACGGCGGTGTCGATCTGCGCTTGCCTGAGAACTACTCCGCGCACCTTGAAACGGGAACGGTGAACGGCGGAATCGAAGTTAATTTCCCCATCACCATCCAGGGGGAGATCAAGAATCGGTTGAATACCGACCTTGGGACGGGTGGCCCGACCATTCATGCTCAGACTGTCAACGGCGGCATCACGATCAGCCACAATAATTCGACCGGCGCGGACTGAGAGAGACACGCTGGACGAGAAGTCCACAGGATAGCTGGCAACTTTCCGCCTTGGTTCCCTCCCCCAGCTTTGCGACAGAAGGCGCCAGTGGAATCCGGACAACTCAAGGCCTGTGCATCAGTGGACCGTGGCAGACCCCATTGCCTATTGGCGCAATCTGCCCTTTCCACGCTGGGGGGCTGCTTTCCACATCTCTTTTTTCGTGCTCTGTTGATGCGGTGGAGAACGCGTGGCGGAGGGTGGTTCTCGGCAGACGATTTCCGCGTTCTTCTCATTCCCACAGGCGGGTTTTCTAAAACCGGGCTGTGGCCCGGACCCATGCCTGGAGCGGTTTGCTCGTTGCTTTCCACTTTTCCGAGGAGAACGACTACGGCTACTAGTAAGAAGTAACTTTAAATAGACGTAGTCCCCCAGCGGGAGCCGGCTCCGCGAAGAGCCTGGCTGCGGACGGGGTCCCTGGCCGGTCGTCTTCAGGGCTTCACACAGAAAGTACCGTTTTTCCAGAAGCTGGTTCACACTAGAATGGGAGTTCCATTCTGTGCATCTTGCGGATGGCCGTACCGCCTGGTGTACATTTGAGTCGATTCGAAGCGAGGGAGTTCAACATGCCGGCTGTCGAAGAGGAAAAGGCCGTCCAGGGAGCGACTATGGAGATCAGCGTCAGCCGTCAGGATCTTCTGCGAGAGCTCACTGCCACACAAAGCGTCGTCGAGCGCAAGACCACGATTCCGATCCTCTCGAACTTTCTTCTTGAAGCCGACGCCGACCGCATCGTGATCACGGCAACCGATCTGGACCAGAGCATCCGGACCTCGTGCGCGGCGAAGGTGAAGAAGGCGGGGTCATGCACGATACCGGCGCGCAAACTCTACGACTACATTCGCCTGCTCGGCGATGGCGATATGTCGATCAAGCTGCTCGAGAACCACTGGGTGCAGATTCGCGCCGGACGCTCGAACACGCGGATGGTTGGGATGGCGCGCGCGAATTTTCCGCAGGTGCCTGAGTTTCCTGAGGGCGGTGTGACGCGCATTCCTGTGGCGTCGCTGCGCAATCTGATTGCGCGAACGATCTTCGCGATCTCGAACGAGGAGTCGCGCTACACGCTCAACGGCGCACTGCTGATGCTGAAGGCCGAATCGATCGCGATGGTGGCCACCGATGGGCATCGGCTGGCGCACATTGAGAAGACTGCGGAATCTTTTCCGGGCATCAGCGCGGAGAAGAAAACCCTGGTGCCGCGCAAGGCTCTGCAGGAGCTGCAATCGCTGCTCGCCAACACAGAAGCCGAGTTTGTCGACTTTGCCGACGACGACAGCACGCTCTTTTTCCGCATCGGACACCGCGTGCTCACGAGCCGCAAGCTCACGGGGCAGTTCCCGAACTACGAAGCGGTGATGCCGCGCGACAACAACAAATTTGTAATCGTGAGGAGCACAGATCTTTCGGCCTCGATCCAGCGGGTGGCGCAGTTTGCGGACGAGCGGTCGGGCGCGATCAAGATGCGCATCGAGCAGAACGAGCTGAAGGTTTCTTCTTCGTCGACGGACGCGGGCGAGTCGGAAGACACGATCGAGACGCCCTACAGCTTCGATCCCATTGTGGTTGGCTTCAACTCGTCGTATCTGATCGATTTCCTCAAGGCCATCGGCAACGAGGGCGAGGTGCGGCTGGAGTTCAAGGACGCGCAGTCAGCGGGGCAGATTCGGCCGGAAGACGGCTCGGACGAGTACAAGTACCGGTACATCATCATGCCTATGCGGATTTGACGAGACCACCGCGCGAACTGCTCTGCCAACGGTGTCGCTGATCGCGCTACTCGTTGCGCACTGTGTCAGCCTTCCGCTCTCTGCGGCGCTTTTGTGACTGGTGAAAGCCGCGGATGACGTAATTCGAACATCCCGCGAGCAAAGCTGGCGTTAACGGCGCGACTACCAGGATGACCAACAGCCAAATCCTCAGAGAGGGCATAAGTACCTGCGAAGAGCGATAGGCTCCGGAGATACTTATCGGCGTGTGCGGAAGGGCGCAGTGGGAACCTGTGGCAGCGAATTGGCCGCCTTCCCGTTTTCGCACTGTCCCTCCTGATCGCTTCCTCGGATAGGCATCTCGCACCGCGTGCTCCATGATTTTGCCTGGTTCCTTGACGTTGCTCCTTGATCGGGCCGTCGCCCAGGGCGTCGATTCACTAAAGCGGCACGAGACCCGCGCATCGCTCTGGCGAGCGTGTCACACTGGATGCATGAAAGCGCTGCTGCTTCGCGAGTATAAGCACCTCGAATTTCTGGATGTGCCGCAGCCGGCGCCTGCCGCCGGTGAGCTGCTGATTCAGGTGGCTGCGTGCGGGATCTGCGGCAGCGACGTTCACGGGTACGACGGTTCTTCTGGACGGCGGATTCCTCCGATTGTGATGGGGCACGAAGCTGCAGGAGTAGTGGCTGCGGCCGGCGAGGGCGTGATGGCATTCCGGGCCGGGGATCGGGTCACCTTTGACTCCACCGTCTACTGTGGGGAGTGCCCTTACTGTTTCCGGGGAGAGATCAACCTCTGCGACCGCCGCGAGGTTATCGGTGTTTCCTGCGGAGAATACCGGCGGGCGGGGGCGTTCGCCGAATACGTAACAGTGCCTGAGCGTATTGTTTACCGGCTGCCGGATTCTATGTCGTTTGCGGAAGCGGCGATGCTGGAGCCGGTTGCGGTAGCGCTGCATGCGGTGAAGGTCAGCGGGATTCGCGGGGGAGAGACGGCGCTGGTGATCGGGGCGGGGATGATCGGGCTGCTGACTTTCCAGGCTGCGCGTGCAGCTGGCTGCCGACGGGTGATGATTGCGGATGTCGATCGGACGCGGCTTCGTTTGGCGGAATCGCTGGGGGCTGCCGACACCTTGAATCTGGCCGGTTCCGATCTTCCGGAGGAAGTTCTCCGGCGTACCGGCGTGGGCGTGGACGTGGCGCTTGAAGCGGTGGGGCGCGACGAGACTGTGCAGGCTGCGATCCATTCTGTGCGCAAAGGGGGCACGGTGACGCTTATCGGGAACATTGCGCCCCAGGTACAGATCCCGCTGCAGGTTGTAGTGAGCCGCCAGCTTCGTTTGCAGGGCACGGCCGCGTCGGCGGGCGAATATCCGGAGGCTATCGATCTCGTCAGTACCGGCAAGATTCAGGTTGCGCCGCTCATTACAGCGGTTGCGCCGCTTGAAGATGGGCCACGCTGGTTTGAGCGGCTCTATGCGCACGAGCCTAACCTAATGAAGATTGTGCTGGCGCCGGGGTCCACGTCATGAACGGTCGTGACATGACTAACCCTGGCAGCGATCGCCTGTTCGATTTATCCGGGCAGGTTGCGCTGGTGACCGGCACGAGCCGCGGTCTTGGCCAGTACATTGCGCGCGCGCTCGCGAAAGCCGGGGCCGATCTGATTCTGACCAGCCGTCGCCGCGAGGCGCTCGCGGAATTCGAGACAGAGGTGCGTGGGTTGGGACGCCGCAGTCTTGCGCTTGAGCTCGATGTGCGCGATCTGGCCAGCATTCATCGGATGGCTGCCGAAGCCGAAGGCGCATTCGGACAGATCCATATCCTGGTGAACAATGCCGGCTGCAACGTGCGCAAACCTGCGCTTGAGGTGACGTGGGAAGACTGGAATCTGGTTCTCGATACGAATTTACGGGGCAGCTTTTTCGTCGCTCAGGCGATTGCACGCGGCATGATTGCTCACAGCTATGGGCGCATCATCAATATAGGGTCCGTCACGAGCGTTTTCGGCTATGCGGGACTCGCGCCATATGGAGCGAGCCGCGGAGGGATTCGCCAGCTCACAATGAGCCTCGCCGATGACTGGGGCAAGGATGGTGTCACCGTCAATTGTCTTGCTCCGGGCTGGTTCAGGACTCAGCAGAACCAGGTGCTCTACGAAAATCAGGAGTGGGTGGAGTATCTCACCGACCGCATTCCGATGAAGCGGCCGGGGCAGCCGCACGATCTTGACGGCGCGGTTGTCTTCCTTGCGTCGGAAGCGAGCCGTTATGTAACGGGGCAGACGCTGCTCGTGGATGGGGGCATCTCGACGGGTTCGATGCGAGCTACGGTCGCGCCCAAACCGTAATCCGCCACAGATGTACTCCGGGAGGGTTTATGCCGAACACACAGAGATTGCTGGCACAGGCCTATTCTGCCTTTAATCATCGGGATATCGACAGCGCCCTGGCGCTCATGAGCGAGAACGTCAGCTGGCCCAAGGCCTCGGAAGGCGGACGCATCGTCGGGAAAGAGGAGATTCGGTCCTACTGGATCCGTCAGTGGAAGGAGTTCGATCCTCACGTGGAACCGGTTGAGGTGATCGACCATGAACACGGCATTACCGAGGTCAAAGTGCATCAGCTCGTGAAAAACCGTGGTGGCGTTGTCCTTTCCGACAGCGAGGTGTGGCACATCTATACCATAGCGAACGGTCTCATCGAGCGCATGGACCTTAAGGAAAGCGAAGCCAGCCCGGACCCAACCCCGTCTGCAGCATTCCATCTTTCCGGCGCGCTGCGGCAGGATTAGCGATGGGATCTCGTGCTCTGTTCAGTAATCGTAAAAAAGTTCCGGCATCTGGCCGATTTGCGCGTTTCGCAACAGCCTCATTCGTGCCGCTATGCCAGGGTACGATCGGGCTCCGGAATGGGCCGAATGTCGCCGAGAAGAAAAATGTAGCTGGCGATGCCAATCAGAAGATATGCAGCGGCGACGGTAAAGGCGGCCTTGAAAGAGTGGCGAACTCCGACGAGGTAGCCGGTGATGGCGGGCGCAGCGATGCCGGAAATCTGGTTTGACATGTTCATGATCGCGCCGACGGAGCCGACGCTGTCGCCGGGAGCAATCAGGGAGGGGATCGACCAGCCGACGGGCGCGGCGGCGGACAAGCCGCCGAGCGAAAGGCTGATCCACAAGACAGCCTGGGTTACTGTGTGGGCGTTCGCTGCTCCAAAAATCCCGAGGCCCAGCGCGGTGCCCGTTATCAGGACGGTGCGGCGAACCTGGCTCGCATTCCATCCCCGGTGAATCAGCCTGTCCACCGTCCAGCCGCCGATAAAAAGATCGGTGAAGGTTGCAAATAGCCAGGGGATACCGGTGTACAGGAAGGAATGGGCGAGGTCGATGTGCAGGGATCGGGAGAGATAGACCGGGAGCCAGGTGAGCAGGAGATAGAAGACGTAGTTATACGATCCGAAGCCGACCGCGAGGCCAAGTACCTTTTTTCGGCTTAGCAGGTAGGAGAGCGGAACGCGCCGAGGGGAAAGCCGATTTTCTCCGGGTGCCTCGCTCCGGTGGGCTGCGTCGTTCTGTTTGTGGGTTGGATCGCGGTAGATGCGCCAGAAAAACAGGAAGTAGATCAGGCTGATGAGTCCGGTGGCGGCAAAGCTCAGCCGCCATCCAATGCGCAGCAGCAACAATCCTATGAGGGGGACGCCGATGGCGGAGGCAAACTTAGCCGCGCCATCGAAGAAGCTTGTTGCGAAGCTGCGTTCGCGGGGCGGGAACCAGTAGCCGACGGCTTTGGCGCTTGCCGGGAAGGACGGAGCTTCGCCGATGCCGAGCAGGAAGCGCGCGGCAAAGAATCCGCCGATGCCTGGAGCGATTGCGGCGCCAAAGGACGCCAGGCTCCAGAGAAAAGTACTGACGCATCCGACGCGCCGCACGCCGAAGCGATCCAGCAGAAGGCCCGACGGCAGCTGACACAACGCATAGGTCCAGTTGTAGGCGCCAAGAAGGAGTCCGAAAGTAAAGTCGGAAATCCTGAATTCGGCGAAGAGAGCATCGTGGGAGACGGAAAGGTTGACGCGGTCGAAATAGTTGACGAGCACGCCCACGCCCAGCAGGACGGCGATCATCCACCGCTGCCGGTTCTGGTTCGGGATGCTTTCCGAGAATTGGCCTGGCGCGTTGTCTCCCGGCATCTTCGACCGACTACCATCTTGACACGTCCGCGCTTTCCCGGTCGCGCATTGCCGGCTGCGGTCAGAAAGATGGTATCGGTCGAACAGCGTCAGGCGTCGGGGCGCTATTTTCGCTTTTCGGAATTGCTGCCCATTCTTCCCACCCACTGCGCAGTGCGGAAGGCGCGACGCCTCCAGAAGAAATTCTGGAGTCTCTGATTCATCTTCGACGCGTGAAGGTTCAGGAGGTTTAGCTGGGCGAGGAACGCAAACAACTGGTGATCCTCAGCGCCCGCTTTTCCACTGGCACAGCCGCGAAAGATGGGTTGGCTGCGATGCAGCAGCCGCGTTGCTTCGAAGAGGAAGGCCTTTGGATTGGTGTTAGGCCTGCCGGAGTAGTCGAGGTATGGCCCATCCTCGACGCGAACGCCGGGATGGATGAGACCCTCGATGACGATTTCGGCATGGGCGGGCACTTCGAGGCCGCCGCAGCGGATGAGCTCGACAGCTTGCTTTTGCAACGCTCCGGCGAGGTCGAATTCATCCATTTCCGGTGGGCAGGCAGCGGCTGCGGCAATCGCCATCGCCTCCGGCGCGCCGATCGCGACGGCCACAGGCAGCTCGATTCCCCTGGCTTCGGCGTTCTCGACGTGGCGCGCGAGATGGCTGCCCCTCGACGCGCTGATGGTGGCGCGCTTTGCGCCCAGGAGTTGCATCCGGTAAATGCCGGCATTGCGCTGTCCGGTGTCGGGGTCTTTGCTGATATTGAGGTGCCAGGTCCCGAGATAGCGGCCGGTGTCGTAGTCGCTCCACTGCGGGACCGGAAACTGGAGCAGGTCGAGCACGGATGCAGGCACGACGTTATCGAGTATGGGGCCGGTTCTCACCATCTTCGGATGAACTGGGGAATCCAACCGATATGTACAGTCGGCTATGACTTCTTTCCAGGGAATTCCGATCTCAAACCCAAGCGCCAATCTTATGCAGGTGGGATCGACGAGACCGTTGGTAAGAATCCGCTGGCCGGCGTAGCCCTTGATCTTTTCAAACAGCAGAGGCTTATGCCTCGACCGCGACCAGCGGCCGATGCCGAGTTTCCAGTCGACTGTCTCTTTCACGCGGAGCAGACGGCCCGCGTCTTCGAGTTTCTGGATAAAAGCCCGCAAGTCGGGCGACTTGCTGAGTTCTTCCTCCTCTGGCGGCGCGAATCCGTTCACCTGGCTGGGCTCGGGCCCGGCCAGTTCTGACTTGCTCTGCCAGAGAAGTTCCTTCATTTGAGCCTCGCCGTAGATTCGGGCAACGCTGCGTCGATCTTCGCGGAAAGTCGCAAATGGATACCGCGGCAGGATTCAGGCAAGCCGGCAACTCCTTCAAAGCAGAAGAATGCTCAAGCCGGTGGTTGCCTGGGTTCGCAGGAGCCGGGCCAGCATTCAAGAAAAGCAAGGGATCGCGGTCCGCAATTTTGGTTGAAACAACTTTGCGTCGCATCTGGACCGCGTCGCACACTGCCGTTATAGCGAATAAAATTGCCAGCGCCCGTCACCCAATCGGCGTCGTGAGCTACAACTTTTTGGGAAGGATGTAGTGTATTGCGACACGGTGAGCCGCAAAAAGCGAGAGGCGAGGCGGGCTTTCCGTCACTCCGTGGCGAGTCGATGTAGCCGGCCGCTTACGTTCCAGAAGGCGCGTCCATCGTGGTAGGCGCCTTTCCAGATGGAACCTTTATCCTGGACGACCGGCGTTCCGTCGGCAGTGGTTAGATTCCAAAGGCCATGATTCTGCGAGTCGATGGTGTGCGAGCTGATGAATTCCCACTGCCGCAGGAATTTCTGGAAATAGATCGGATCCTGCTTACCATAGCGCTGGTGCATCAGCAGGAGCGCGTTCAAACCCTCCACCTGTACCCACCATTCCTTGTTCGTATCCTCGGCAGGGCCGAAGGTCGTACCGTTCTGAAAGAAGCCGCCGTTCTTTTCATCCCAACCGTACGCGAGAGCGTGATCGACGAGGAGCTTCGCCATCCTCTCTGACTTTTCGCTGGCCGTGCCGTGCAGGACCTCGTCGGTTTCGAGCATCAGGTAGGCCGTCTCGACATCGTGGCCGTAGGAATCGTGTCCTGGAATCGCCTGCCACGCGTTGGTGAAAAACAGATTCATCACGCCCGGCTCAACGCTGATCCTGTCCCGCACGATGGCCAGCATCTCTTCGAGGCGCGCGCGCAGGGTTGGATCGGGCCATACCTGATACAGCTGCGTGAACGCTTCGAGCAGGTGAATGTGGGTGTTCATCGATTTGTAGTTTTCCGGGCCTATCGGGATCGGTGGCATCACGACCTGTCCGCTGGGCGCTTCGGGGGTGACGGGTTTGCCCTCACGCGTAAGCAGCTCGAAATACCCGCCGTTAACGGCATCGTGCCCGTGCTGGTCGGTCCAGAGAAAGCCCTTCTTCGCCAGCTCCAGGGCCTGCGGATCCTTCGTGGCCTGATACGCTGCCGCCGCTCCGTAAATGCAGAAGCCGACGCCGTACAGATTTTTGTTGCCGGTGAATTGCGGCGTCGTTTTTCCTTCGTCGTCGAGGCCCCAGTAGAATCCGCCATACTGCTTGTCCCACATCGTGTTCTCGAGATAATCCACTCCCTGTTTGACGAAGGGCAGGTACTCATTCCTGAGCGCGGGCTCGCGCAGCACGACCTGGGCCGCCACCCACGTCATGCGTCCCTGAAACACGGAGAATTTTCCGTCGCTGGGCGCCCATTGCCAGTCGCGGGTGAAATGCGAGTGAAATCCTCCATGCTCGCGATCAATGGAGCGCGGAAACCACATGTCGAGCACGTCCCGGTGCAGCGCATGATCGACCTCGGCAGCCAGCTGCAGGTAGATATCGCGCGTGGGCTTTATCGGGGAGACTTGCGGGGGTGCGGAAGTCTGCTGCTGCGCCGGGCAGGTGGCAGAGACAAGGAGAGAGACAAGGGAGCAAGACAGCAGGATGGACAAGCGCCGAAAATAGCTCAAATCGTTCTCCGCGAGCGTTGACTCGCGGAGAATCCTAGCACACGCACCGCGGTGCAGCGCCCAATGCTTTATCCGTGGCCCGGATCGCTGCGCGCCACACCCTCGCTTCTCAACAGTATCTTCCAATTCCGCAGGCATCGATCTGGTCGATTGCCTCATCGGCGAACGAGAGAATGATAGGCGGCCCGGGCCGGCCAGTCGTCCGCCGTTTCGCTTGGGGAGTTAGCGGAGACAAAGCAGAGACATGGGAGCAAGACCGCAGGATCGGCAGGCGACGAAAAGAGCACAAATGGTTCGCCGCGAGTGTTGACTCGCCGAAAATGCCGGTATATGAGCCAGACACGCGAGCGAAGCGCTTGAACCCAGAAGGCGGGTGGGCGCGGCAGCCGTCGGCTCATCGTGCGAGGTGGAGGATCGATCCGGCGATCGATTCGAGCGGCATCACCTTGTCGACACCGTTCAGTTTGATGGCCTCTTTGGGCATGCCGAAGACGATGCAGGTGGATTCGTCCTGGGCAATGGTGGTGGCTCCGGCCTGTTTCATCTCGAGCATTCCGCGTGCGCCATCGTCTCCCATGCCGGTGAGGATGACGCCGAGGGCGTTCGGTCCTGCGTAGCGGGCCGCGGAACGGAAGAGGACATCGACGGAAGGGCGATGGCGGCAAACCAGCGGACCGTCCTTGACCTCGACATAATAGCGGGCGCCGCTGCGTTGCAGGAGCAGATGATGATTGCCTGGCGCGATGAGGGCCCGTCCGCGCAGAACGGTGTCGCCGCTCTCCGCCTCTTTGACGGTGATCGCGCACAGGCCATCGAGGCGGGTGGCAAAGGCGCGTGTGAAGAGCTCCGGCATGTGCTGGACGATGACAATGCCCGGTGTGTCCGGGGGCAGCGCTTCGAGGAGGGTTTTGAGAGCTTCTGTTCCTCCGGTCGAGGCTCCCACAACGACGACCTTCTCGGTCGTCTTCGCCATAGCGCAGGTTGCCGGGGCCAGAACGGCATCCGCTGTGAGTTTGGGCTCCACTCTGCGTGCGGGGGTCAGGGAACGGACTCTCGCGCCGGCCGCCGCTTTCACCGCATCGCAAATCGTGGTGCGCGATTCTTCCAGGAACTGACGCACGCCGAGGCGCGGCTTGGTCACAATTTCGACGGCTCCGTTATCGAGGGCTTCGAGCGCGCTCTGGGTCCCTTCCTCGGCCAGACTGGAGCAGATGACCACTGGAATCGGGTGCTGGGTCATGATCTTCCGCAGGAAGGTGATGCCGTCCATGCGCGGCATTTCGATGTCCAGGGTGATCACGTCCGGCACCTGTTCCGCGATGCGCTCCGCAGCCACATAGGGATCGCCGGCCGACCCGATCACCTCGATTTCCGGATCCGACGCGAGCACGAAGGCCAGCGTCTGGCGCACGACCGCCGAGTCATCGACGATCAAGACGCGAATCTTCGATTTACCCATTTCTTCGCCTCTTCCCATGGCTCTTCGCAGCTGGCGATCTCGCGGAGGTGAGGGTTCGCAGCCGCACTTCTCCGGTTGCGGTATAAAAGTCGATGCGGAAGCCGAAGGGGCCTCCCAGACGGGTGGCCGACACCTCGAATCCCTCAGCGCGCAGAACCTCGAGCGCCATTTCGCGGTTCAACCTGCCTATTGTCGGGCGCGACTGGCCCTCCTGGACATCCAGCACATCGGCGCCCCCGAAAACTTTGATTTCCACCTCCTGCCGGCGAGCTCCGAGGGCATCGAATTGGGTCGCCAGATCGCGGATCGCGAAATCCACGTAGCGCCGCGCCGCTTCGAGGCTCAAGCGTCCGCGCGCCTCGCCCGGATGGCAGGGCAGCATCGGATGGCAGAGTGCGCCAATTCCCAGCCTGCGATGCCAGAAGGTGACCCCCACGCAGGATCCGAGCAGGGTCCGCATGACCGCCGGCCCGCGCACGAGGTGCGATTCGCCCGGGTGCACATAGACCTCCGGCCACTCTGGTTCAGAGGCGGACATGGACTCTCCTGTACAGCGCGGGACCCAGCGGCTCGACGGGAAGATTCATATCGTGCAGCGTCTCCGAATGGCCGACGAAGAGGTATCCGCTGGGTTTCAGGTGCCTCACCAGGTTGCCAAGAATTTTCTGCTGGGTCGGGCGATCGAAGTAGATAATCACGTTGCGGCAAAAAATCGCATCCGCCTTTTCGGCTACGCCGTAATCGGCATCCATGAAATTGAGCCGCCGGAACTCGACCAGCCTGCGCAGCTCCGGCGCTATCCGCACCTGATCGGTATGGCGCTCACGGCTGCGCAACAGATACTTGCGGCGCAGGGCGGGAGGGACCGGCTCGACATCGTCGGATTTATAAATGCCCAGACGCGCCTTTTCGAGCACAATGGTCGAAATATCGGTTGCGAGGATGCGGAACCGGAAGCCCGGGTGCGACTCGGCGTATTCGCTCAGCACCATCGCGAGGGTGTAGGGCTCTTCGCCCGAAGAGCAGCCCGCGCTCCAGACCAGGAGTGGATCGCCCAAACGGGGCGCCAGCTCCGGCAAGGCCCGCTGCGTCAGATAATCGAAATGTTTCGCCTCACGAAAGAAGTCCGTTTTGTTGGTGGTTACTACGTCGATAAAACGGACTTTTTCTTCGCGCAGTCCCTGCTCGGCGAAGAGGTAGTCGCAGTACTGTCTGTAGGACCCGATGTTCAGGTCGCGCAGCCGCCGCTTGAGACGGCCTTCGAGCATGGTCTTCTTTTCATGTCCGAGGCGGATGCCGGCCTCATGGTGGATAAAGGAAGACAGCCGCGCGAAATCCCGGTCGGAAAGCGTCTCTTCGTGGGTGCTCATGGTGGCGCCGGGGCGCGTGGTTCTGACGCCGCGGGTTCTCCCTTCACGCCGCTGCTTCCGCAGCGGCCTTGCCGGAATCGACGCCTCGCACCACCGCCAGCTCCTCTGCCGAGAAGACGCGGTCGATGTCGAGGATCATAATGAACTGCGCATCGCGTTTCCCCATGCCGCGGATGAAGTCGGTGCGGATCTGGGTTCCGATGCGCGGAGCCGGCTGAATCTGCTCCGGTTCGAGATCGATGACCTCTTCGACGGAATCGGCCAGCGCTCCAATAACTGTAGGTTCGTTGTCGAGTAGCACTTCGACGACCACGATGCAGGTGTTGCGGGTGCTTTCGGTCTTCGACATCTCGAAACACAGCCGCAGATCGACGACCGGGACAACGCTGCCGCGAAGATTGATGACCCCGCTCATGAATTCCGGGGTCCGCGGAATCGCGGTGATTGTGGTCAGATCGAGGACTTCCCGCACCTTCGCCACATCGGTCGCGAATATTTCCTGGCCGAGCTTGAAGGTCAGGTACTGCCGGGTCTCGGTAATCTGGTTTACATTCATCTCTCACTCCTCTCCCATTTCCGGGAAGACAGGGCGTGGGCGACATCAGGCTCAGCCTTGCAGCCAGCCCTCGGGCGGTCCACGCCTGTCTGGTTCCTTTTCACAGCCACCAGGAAGGTCAGTAGCGCTCGAACTCGCTGTCGAGCGCGTCATGTTTGTCGTGTTTGTCCGCGGCCCGGTCCTGGAGCCGCAGGTTCACGCCGCCCTTCGTCGGTGCTTTGGCCGCGCCGGCCACGGCATGGGCTGCCGGCTTCTGCACTCGCGCGGACGGAACGGGACGCGCGGGCTTTTTGCGTCCGCCGGCGCTCTCGTCCTCGCCCGTCTGGAAGAATCCGAGCGCGCCGACCAGCTGCTCGGACTGGCCGGTCAGCTCCTCGGTGGTCGAGGCCATTTCCTCGGCCGCCGAAGCGTTCTGCTGGATGACTCCCTCGAGTTGCTGCAGGGCTTTGTTGATCTGCTCGGCGCCGGTGTCCTGTTCCTTGCTGGCGGCGCTGATTTCCTGGACCAGTTCGGCAGTGCGCTGGATGTCGGGAACCAGCTTCTCCAGTTGTTCTCCGGATTTCTCCGATACCCGCAACGTCGTGCTGGAAAGCTGGTTTATTTCCGCGGCCGCCTTCTGGCTCCGCTCGGCGAGCTTGCGCACCTCGGCGGCCACTACGGCAAAGCCTTTTCCGTGTTCGCCGGCGCGGGCTGCTTCGATAGCCGCGTTGAGCGCCAGCAGATTGGTCTGCCGCGCAATCTCCTCGATGATCGAGATCTTGTTGGCGATCTCCTTCATCG
>CAZSWI010000006.1:0-42499 GCA_964610635.1 uncultured Acidobacterium sp. | reverse complement strand
CCGTCTGCGCCGATGTATATGTCCCCGCCGCCGGCGAGAAGGTGGGCGTCGCCGCTTGTGCCTGGCCCCCTGTGCCGCTTAGCGCAATCGTCTGGGTCGTGCTGCTCGCGTTCAGGCTGTTGTCGGTTAGTGAGACTGTGCCAGTCAAGATGCCGGTTTGCGTGGGAGCAAAAGCTACTGCGATCAGGCACTGGCCCCCGGACGACACATTCGAGGTGGAACTACAGTCGGTCCCGCCCGAAGCTTTTTGCGTAAAGTTACCGGTAATTGCGAGGTTCGACATTATGAGCTGCTGGTTGCCCGCATTGGTAATCGTGACCGTCTGGGCCGCGCTGGTCGTATCGGCGCTCGTGGTGGGGAAGGCCAGTCCCGCGGCCTGCCTGCGATTCACTTCGAACACCTCGCCGCTGCCGCCGGTGAAATAAACGTCGCCCGCGGAATCCAGCGCTACGCCCTGCGGATCCACACCCTGCACGATCGGCAAGCTCGACTGCGAAGCACCACCAGCGGTCACCTCCACGATTCGACCGTTCCCTGTGTCCGCGACGTATACGGTGCCCGCCGCGTTCACCGCCAGGCCGCTCGGATCGTTATATCCACTGCCCATCGGGACAGGCGTTCCCCCGCCAACCGGGTACTCGGTTACGGCATTGTTGGCGGCCACATAAACGTTACCGCCGGCATCGACTGCCACTCCGCTCGGATTCGTCAAGCCGGAAGCCACTGTTCCCACAGCTCCGCCACCGGGCGGCACGCTCACCACGTCGCCGTTGGTGGGATCGGACACGTATAGATTCCCGCTGTCATCAGTCGCCACCCAGCCCGGGGAACCCAGCCCGGCGATGCTCACAACGGACATGTCATTGCCGTTCAGCGTGCCATTCTCGTTCGGCACCTTCACCACGCGCTTGTTTCCCGTGTCGGAGATGTACAGATTGCCCGCTCCATCCAGCGCTACCGCCGTTGGATCGCTTAGGCCAGTAAGCACTGAACTCTGCGTGAAGCTGCCCGCCGCGAGTTTGATCACCTGGCCGTTTGCGTGGTCCACCACGTAGATGTTTCCGGCTCCATCCACTGTCGAGCCGTACCCGGCGGGCGCGCCGGCCAGCGTGATCGTCGAAGGAGTGCCTGGATCGACGGTCACGGCTCCTGACTGGCCAATGCCACTCAGGTACCAGGTCATCAACGGCAAGTTACTGCCCTGTGCGAAAAGCGTCACAGCGCCGGCGCGTGCCCCCGGTGCTGTTGGAGTGAATGCTATCGCCACCGTGCAGCTCTGACCGGCGGTATAGAGGCCCGCCGCGCAAGTCCCGGTGCCTGCATTCGTGTAATCGAGCCCGGCTGCCCCGGCCGTCAATACGTCGACTGAAGTGAGGGTGGTCTCAGTCGTAAAGTTATAGGTCAAAGTCTGGGTCGGAGCCGTCGTTCCGACCGGAACGGGTCCGAAGCTCAAGACAGAACCCGGCGCCCAGAACATCGGGTTCGGCGCGGTCGTCCAATTCAGCATGAGATTTTGAAAGTACGAAGTACCGGGTGCAAATCCGCTCTCATCGTTGCCGAAACGAACCAGTGCGAAAGTGCCCCCCGTATCGCCCGATGTAATACTTGTGCTGCCGAACAGCGTTCCGTTGGGATTGTAGACGTACAGAGTCGCAAGGCCGCTCGTAAAGTTGTAATACATTGCGAAGTAGTAGTTCGTCTGCGGCAGCACGCTGATGCAGGATGAACGCGCCGTAGGTTTCACTTCAATCCAGACGCCGTATGTAGATCCGGTGCAGTGTGGATTGAACTGCGTCACAGCGTAGTCCCCGTTGCTGGAGTAAAAGATAAGCATGTCTATGTTACTGGCCATTTCGGGTTGGATTGGCGGGGTCGTGAGGCCAACTAATCCCGATACGCTCGTTGCCGTGCCTGGGGCGCCACTAATGTCCAGAGCTACAGTCGTGCCTGGACCTGGAATATCGGTGTTGTAGGCGACACTGTTATAAATTAAGGCGTTTGCAGCGTAGGTTGTCCCTCCGTTGACGGCCACTGGGCCGAGGTTTGCGAGGCCCCCCTGATTCGCCCCGACGGTGAAAGCGCCGGTGGCTGGCGGACCCCAACTGCAGTAGGCTCCTGCGTCGCAGCTGGCGCCATACACCGTCCCGGCATTCATAATTGACTCTGTGAGGGTTGTGCCGGGAGTGCTGGTGTTCATTGGCACAACCAGGTCCACCGGAAGCGTTGACCAGGTTTGGCCAAAGCAAACCGAGCACGGCAAGCACAGAACAAATGCGCAGAGGGGGATTTTTGTCATCTCATTGACCTTTTACAGGAAAATGCCGTTTCCTTGAGAAATAGCCATGTACGTGCAGGCATTCGTCATGATTTCAACTCGGAAGAGGGAATTCCCGTTTCGCTTTTCAATCACCGAGGAATATATGCGGAGTGCTCTGTCTGCAATTGATTGCGAACATGCGGGGGCCGGAGAAGCGGGATTTTTTGGATTAAATTATTCTTTTGCATTAATGTCAAGAACCCAGCTTGGTGCCGGGGCATTCCCGAAATCATTGGCCCCCCGAACCCACATAATCCGCAACTCTGGCTCGCGATTCCCTTCCTTAGCTGCTACTCTGCTCCACATGACGGGCTCGCGGCTAGTCGAAAAACGGCGGTTCGCGCACCAGTTTTCCACACCGCGCGCGCTCTGCGGCCTGTCTCGCATTTCCAGACTGACCGGAACCTGCCTGATCTTATCTTTCTGCAGCGCCGGTGGCACGGCTGTATCCCAGCAGGAAAGCGCGACAAACGCGACCACCGCACCGGCAACTGCGGCAACTTATGCCATAGACGACCTCGGCCCTCTGCCGCCTGTCTCCGATGACGTCACGGTCTCTGTGAACATTGCCGGCGCCGTGGCCTATTGGACGAAAACAGCGGGTGCTATCCACGCCACGGTGTGGCAGGGCGGTCGAGCCACACCGATCGACGATGTCAAGGGGTATCCGAATACGATTGCCCACGCGATCAATAGTCAGGGCGACATTGCAGGCTGGATGAATACCAGCGGCAATCTTGTCGATAGTCTGTCAACCACCCAGGGGTTCATTCGTCAGGGGACACATGTACGCATCATTCCCAGCCTGGGCGGACGCGATAGCCGCGTGAATGGGCTGAATGACAAAGGCGCGGCCGTCGGGACGGCGAATACCGCGGCCGGGGCGCGCCATGCATTTGTGACGGTCGGCTCCGGAATCAGAGACCTCGGCACGCTGGCCGCCGGCAAGGCGAGCACCGCTTATGCTATTAACGATGCCGGTACGATCGTGGGCTCCGCGGACTTCGACGGCAAGGCCGAACATGCAGTCTTATGGATGAATGGAAAGATCGCAGACCTCGGCACCCTTGCCCATGGAAGCTTCAGCAGCGCGAGGGCGATCAACGATCGCGGACAGGTTGCGGGATTCAGCGATACTCCCGACGGAATCCATGCGTTTCTCTATGCCGACGGCGTGCTTCGCGACCTCGGCACGTTGGGCAACGATCCGAGTGCGGCCTCCGGAATCAACAACCGCGGAGAAGTGGTGGGAGCATCGAACGTTCAGAGGTCCCAGCGTCACGCTTTCCTGTGGAACGGTCGAATGATCGATCTGAACCAGTCTCTGCCAAAAGGCACGAGCTGGATTCTGCTCAATGCCTTCAGCATCAACGACCGAGGTCAAATTGCCTGTTCGGCTCGCCGCAAGGGCGAGGAAATTCATCTGCTCCTTCTGACGCCGCGATAACCCGGAAGCAATTGTCAGTAACTGGAGAACTTCCATTGCTGCCAGGTATTCCCGTAGTACGGATACTGGTCGATTTTTTCGCCGATCGTTGTCCCACCGCCATCGACATCGAGAACAAGGCCGCTGTTTACGCTGGTCAGTTTAAAGGCGCCGCCGGCAACGGAGGAGACGGTCCACATCTGATTGGCATCGCCGTTCGCCGGCCATTGATCGACAAGAGCGCTGTTGGCTTTGGAGGCTCCGGCGACGTCGAGAAACTGGCCGCTCGCGACATTCGTCAGGGTGATGACATTGTTACCCAGGTTCTTCACCAGCCACTGCTGGTTGGTGGCTTTGGTGACCGTCAGTTGTTCCATGACCTGGGCGTCTGTCGTCGACGAGTTAGGATCGCCAAGGGCCAGGCCGCTGTGCACACTTGTAATGACATAGATGCCATTGGGGATTAGATACGCCGCGGCGCTTACCGTGATGGTAAAGGTTTGCGTGCTCTGGCACCCGGCGGCATTCGTGTAAGTCGCTACAAACGTATCGGTGCCCGTGGTCAGCGGAATGCTATTGATCTGGCGCGATGTGGAGGTAAAGGTCCCGGGACCGGTCCAGCTCCATGATCCGCCGGAGAGCGGTTGCGGGCCAAGATTTACCTGGGCGACGGCGGTTACGGAGGCCGAGGTTGTACTCTGCCATGCGGCCCCATTTACCTGGATGTAAGGAGTAATCGCGGTTGGGGTGCACGCGGGAGTGCCGGCCGGCAACAAACCGTAGACAGCCACCAATTTGGAGTCGGTTCCTACGTACACCTTGCCATTGGCAATCGTGGGAGCAACAAATTTCGCATAATTACCGTAGCCGTCGCGCGACGGGTTCTGCGAGGTGCTCCATAACAGTTTCCCCAGATTGGTTGCGTCGTAGGCGTACAAATTGCCGCCGACGGTTGCACCGTCGGGGTCGCCGGTGGGGGCCGTCGCCCAGACGATCGCCGTTCCGGAGGTTGTTCCGTTTGAGGATACGGAGACCGAGCCGCTGGTAGTTCCGCCCGGCGTGGAGTAGGCGCTCTGAGACGCGGGAGAGGTATTGAAGTAGCCTCCGCTGAATTGGTATTGCTTAAGCGGCTCGTTTACTCCCCAGATATACATGTTGTTATTCCAGAATGCTGGATTGCCCCACATTC
Organism: uncultured Acidobacterium sp.; assembly: GCA_964610635.1. Taxonomy (GTDB): domain Bacteria; phylum Acidobacteriota; class Terriglobia; order Terriglobales; family Acidobacteriaceae; genus Palsa-343. The sequence continues at coordinate 37,567 of CAZSWI010000006.1, read as the reverse complement.
CATTCGTGGCCTGAAATTCCTGGATGATCTGATCTCCCGACGCATCCATTTTTCCCATGTTGCTCGTATTGACGACATAGAACATTCCGGCCTTGCTTCCGCCCGCGATGTAAGTGGTGCCGGGGATCGCAAAGGCCCCGGTCGAGCCGAGGTCGCGGTCGTTGCTGTTCCAATAGCTGTAATCGTTGGGCTTGAAGTAGTCCGAGACAGTCAGGGTATTCCCGCTGGGAACGAGTTTTACGAAACTCTCACCGTAATCCTGCGCAGCATTTTCCGTGGACTCCGTGCTGTTGCCGGTAACGAAGTAAAGGTTGTTGGACGAATCTGCGACAAGCCCCTGCCCTCCCATCCAGATTGCTCCCTGTCCGCTGTTCGGCGTCGTGTTGAATACCTGGACCTGTTGCAGCGTGGCCGCGTTATACCCCAGCAGCCATCCGTGATAGGGGGTATAGTCTTCGTGAGAAGACATGGCGAGGTAGACAATTCCATTCACCAGCGTCAGGGCTGCCCGCTGGTTGCCTTTGGCGGCGACGAACGTAATCGTTCCGCCGCTGCTGCCCATGCCGGTTCCGGAGACAGAGGCTGCTATCTCCACGGGGCCGCCGAACTTCTCCGCGCCGGTGGTTATGTCCAGCGCATGAAGACGGAAAATCTGCACGTCGTCTTCGTACGTCTTGGCGACGACATAGATGGTGCCGCTGGTGGGATCGATGACCGGCGTGCTGATAATGCCGACCTCAACCTGGATATTTTGGGTGTTGATGACACTGCTTGGAACAGAAGTCCCCAGAGTAACGTGCCAATATTGAACCCCGGAATCCCCATCGAAGGCATACACGCTGTCATGTGCGGTTGCGACGTACACCACATTATGTGTTCCACCAGAGATGCTGACTCCTGGAACATAAAGGGGCTGCGCATAAGTGAAGCCGTCGATCGGCAAGGTAAACAGTTTGCCAAAAGACGATTCAGTTACATTGGCGGTGGTGAGGATTGTCTCATTGGGGTTGGCGCCGGATCGTCCCAGGTCGTTGTGCTGGGTGAGCACGCTCGGCGTTTGGCCGATTGCCGGCCGGCAGATCGCCATGGCCAGAAACATCGATGTCAGTACGGCGGCATGACGCCGCGCAAGGGTACGACGCATGGGTGGGCCCTTCCTTTTTCTCCCGGAACCATCGCCCGGGACTTTTTATACAGCTCAGCTTTAGTGACGGAGTTATGATGCCCCTTTGCTGGTCCGTTTTGCCCACGCAGCCAAAAAAATATAGTTTAGACCGGTTTGACCACAAATCGAGGGAACAATGTAGAGTTTCGAGGCCCCGGGAGCTACTTCGGGCGCCGAAATTCGTGATAGTCACCCCTGTAATCCATGGAAAGACACTCAGATCCGCCCTGCTTTGGCGCGCTCCGGTTTCTGCGCATAGTTACCTTCAGCAGTTACTCTCATTTGGATGCGGTCCCGGATAGTCACCCCGACCACGGTCACTGTTCCTGGACACGATGGGATCGACGAGCTGCATATAGAAGTAGCCGGTCTGAATTACACCGAAGGGGCGGAGTGCCTGTTCAAGCAGCAGGTCGTAGTTATTGGCGTGGGTGGGCTGCTCGTTAGGGTTGCCAACTGAGCAGAGGTATCGATCCTTCGCCGTTGTCGAGGTTATACGGCACGGGCAGCTGTCCGGCTATCAGGCAGCGCGCCACTTGAACGGTTGTCGGCCCTATAATCGGGTTCCAGGAAGAGACGGTTTCAGAGGGCTCAGTCGCCGTCACCATTTTTCCGAGCCGCGCTGCTTTGGCGGGCTCGGTTTTTCCCCCAGTCATCCTCACGTGGAGTGACTGTTATGTCTGCACCGCGAATGGACGAGGATCCAACCGTTTCGCTGAGCGACAGCGACAGCGGGCGGGGTCCGGTTGAAGTGCAGGCGGCCAGCAAGGCGTGGGGCGACTTTCGTCTGGTGGAGCGCGTTGGGCACGGCGGGTTCGGTGAGGTATATCGAGCGTGGGACCCGCAGCTGGAGCGGGAAGTTGCGCTGAAGCTGCTGTTGCCAGGCTCAGTGAACGGCGACGAGGAGTATCGAGCGCTGCTGCGCGAGGCGAGGGCGCTGGCTTCTCTGCAGCACCCCAACATTGTGCATGTTTACGGCATCGACCGGCACGATGGGCGGGTGGGGTTCTGGACGGATTTCGTGCACGGCAAGACGCTGTGGGGGCTGATCCGGGCACAGGGGGCGTTTGGCTATCGCGAGGCTGCGCTGATCGGCCTCGATGTGGCGCGGGCGCTGAGCGCGGTGCACCGGGCGGGGCTTCTGCACAGGGATATCAAGGCCGAGAATGTGATGCGCGAAGAGGGCGGGCGCATTCTGCTGATGGATTTTGGGCTGAGCACGCTGCCGCAGCGGCAGCAGGACATTTCGGGCTCGCCGAATTATATGGCTCCGGAGTTGTTCCAGGGACACGCAGCCAGCGTCGCGTCAGACATTTATGCGATGGGGATTCTGCTCTACTTCCTGGTGACCGGCGAGCATCCGGTGAAGGTGAGCAAACGGCCGTTCGCCGAGGCCGTTGCCGCCATCAGCGAGCGCCGTTCGCTGATCGATCTGCGGCCGGACCTGCCGGAGTCGTTTCTGCGGACCGTGAGCGTGGCAACGGAGATCGATCCGGCAAAGCGGTTTGGGAGCGCGGGCCAGTTGGCGGGGGCGCTGGCGGAGTCGCTGGGGGCTTCGGTTCCTGTGGAAGTGTCGGGATCATCGCCACGAAGACGCGGCAAGAGGTGGGTTTGGGCGGCGGCGATTGCTGCGGCAGTGCTGGCCATCGCGGCCGGCTTTGGAGTGTGGACGGGAGCGGTGCGCCGGTGGATGCATCCTGAAGCGGCGGGGGTTCCGGCGGGAACTCCGGCCAACGCTTATGACGATTATCAGAAGGCCGAAGAGCTGATGCAGCATTCGTATAAGGCCGCGAATATCGATGCGGCGGCGGCGGGTTTTCAAAAGGTGCTGCAGGAAGACCCCTCGTTCGCGCTGGCGGCGGCAGGGCTGGGCAACGCGTGTTTCCTGCAATATCGCAACAACAAGGATGCCAAGTTGCTGGACCAGGCGCGGGCGGAGGAGATGAAGGCGCTGCAGATGGATGCGAATCTTGCGCCGCCGTATGTAACGCTGGCGCGGATCTCGGCGACGGAGGGTCAGACTGCGCTGGCGCGGCAGCAGGTGCAGAAGGCGCTGGCGATTGATCCACACAATGCGGAGGCGTACGGTGCTCTGTCCGAAATCGATCTGGCGGATGGGCGAACCCAGGATGCGATCGCTGCGGTGCAGAAGGCGATCGATCTCGCGCCGAGTGATCCACGGTGGCCGATTCGGCTGGGGGTAATTTGCTTTTCGAGTGGAAAATTGGAGGAAGCTGCAGCAGAGTTTAAGAAGGGCACTGAACTCGACCGCCAGAACAGCTCTGCATTTTACGATCTGGGGCTGGCCCGGATGCAGCTTGGTCAGTTTGATGAAGCCCGATCGAGTGCTGAAAGAGCCTTGTCGATCCAGGCAGACCCCGATGTCTATACGTTGCTCGGATCGTTATTTCAGCTGCAGGGCAATTATGGCGAGGCTGTCAACATGGATCAGAAAGCCATGGCGCTGAGGCCGGGCGATTATTTGATATGGGGAAATCTGGGCAGCGCTTATCTGTGGGGTGGTCAGCGCGACAAAGCTATGCAGGCGTATCGCAAGGCGATCGAACTTGCTGAGACACAACGCAATAAGTCACCTGACGATACGAGTCTGCTCGTTTTCCTGGGCGACTATTATGCATCGTCGGGGCAGCCGGGACCGAGCGAGGTGCTGCTACGCAAGGCGCTGGCGCTTTCTCCGGACGACCCTAACATCGAATACCGCGCTGGCGAGACGTACGAGCTGTTGGGGCAGCGCGGGAAGGCGATTCCGTTGATCGCGAAGGCTCTGGCGCAGGGGTATAACTCCGTGGAATTCCAGCGCAGTCCGGAGCTCAAGGCTCTTCGCGCCGACCCAGCCTTTCAGACCGCGCTGAAGCAGGCGAAGGCTGAGGGGGCGTTGGACAAATCCAATTAATTGCAGTAACGTGGCGGCCATGGCCAACACGGATATCACTATCTCCAAAAAGGACGGCGTCCTGGTTCCCAGCCAGAGTTCGGTTCCGGCGGTGCAGGGGAACACGGTCACGTTCTCTGCCCAAAGCGACAGCGCGACGCTGTTCTTTTCACCCGACGCGGCTTCGATCCTGTCTCCCGCACCGTCCGCTCCGGTGTCCATCGCTGCGGGGGGGAAGACGGCGTTCACGTTCACATCGTCGAAGCCCGGTGCTTACAGCGTCTTCTTCGAGCCGAATGCCTCAACGCCGCCTGCGAATTTCCCGGTACGCCCATCGAATCTGCTGCTGCTGGAGATCGATACCAGAGGTATCGGCTTCGGCGGACCAGGCAACGTACCAGTCGGCTGATTGGGGCAGCAACGCCCTAATGCGGCGTTCAAGATTCACTACTGCAAATCCTTAATGCGCAACCGCGCGGCAGGATCGCCGAGCAGAATATAGTTGCGCGCATCATTGCGGGCGATGGTTAGCGCCGTGCGAGCTGCGTCGTTGAGGGGCTGGGGCGCGTTCGGATCGGTCGATGCCGTGGGTGCCTCGGACTCGGTGAGCAGGGCGCAGAGGTGGCTCCAGCGATCGCTGAGACTGTCGGCGGCGTAACCGGCGCGGCGGCCGAACATGAGATAAGTCAGCGGGTCGCGCACGGCTTGTAAGTCCGGCGCGCCAGTCACATCCTGGAATGAGTAGGGAAATGCGAGATCGACGTGCGCGATGACGGCGAGCGTGCCGTGGGCAAGGAGCGCCTGGGGCAGAGCCGCGATGAGCGGCGCGGGCGCGACCGGAATCTGTGCGCCATTGGGTCCGAAGTAGTAGTTGTTATCGGCCGGGCAGCCTCCGCTGTAACACGCAAACAGGAATGCCATGGTCCCCTGAAGCCTGGCGTCGGCGGGGATATCTTCGGCGGACATAAGATTGTTGGTGTTAGCGGGCGTGCCCTGTGTCCACTCCTGGGTAAAGAGCGAACCCTGCATACGGCGCTGGAGCGCGGGATCGGTCATGGAATATTCGGCCCCGTGCGAACCAGTGAAGAAGACGGCGGGCGGTCCGCCGGGCAGGTTGCCGCGCAGCATGTCGATGAACTGTTGTTTGGTGGCCTGTTTGGGGCTCGATGTGGTGAAGGCGTCAAGCGTGAACTTTGCGCTGCCGCAACCGAGCGGGTGCTTCGCATCGAGAAAATTCGGGACGAGCGCGTCGGAGAGCATGCCGGTGGCGAGGTCGCCATCGTTGTGGGTGATCCAGACGGCGGCGTTTTTATGCTGGACGGGATGAAACGTGGGGTTCTCGTACTCGACGACGGCGTGGGCGTAGCGGCCGTAGTCCTCGATATTGTCGAAGGCGAGGCGGCCGACGGCCCACTGCATTTTGAGCAGGTTCTGGAATTCGAAGGGGATGCGGTCGGGCCCTCCAACGATGAGCACGTAGTAGGGCACGCCAGCGCTGGGATCGACCTGCGCGGTGAGCGAGACGCCGCGGTACTGGACCCAGTTATCGGCGGTCTGGCCGGGGCGTACGCCGGAGTCGTCGCCTTCGAAAATCTTGAAGAGGTTGTCGTCGGCCACCTGGGTGCGGCGCAGATCGATGAGCGGCTGCAACTGCGCCTTGATGGCGGGGTCCGCGTCGGAGGCGAAGAGAATGCACCAGCCTGTCTGGGATAGCTCGTCGGGGTTGCCCACGCTCGAGTCGGTGGAGAGATGCGTGGAGTGGATGCTGCGCTGCGCCGCGCCGGGCAGGTCAGGCGCGATGTGGGGAAGGCTCTCCGGGGGAAGCACGGGCGCAGATGCGCCGGTCTCTGCTGAAACGAGCAGCGGGATGGGCTGCGCGGGATTGGTTTTGGCCGGGTTTGTACTCATGTCGACCTCTTTCGCCAGGCAGACGCAGGGACCAGTATGGAGCTGCGAGGCGGCGCGGCAATTTGTGCCTCCTATGGTAGCGTTTCTGCATGCCGGTTTACCGCAAGACAGCTGTGGTCGAACTGGAGCTGCCCAGCGGAGCGATGGAGACGAGCCTGCCGCTGGCCTGCGAGCGGGAATTCGGGGTTCTGCTGACGATTGAGGGCAAGACGTATCCGGCCCAGGCCTTCCAGTCGCCCATCAACGATGAGCAGTGGCGGGAGTTCATCCGGCAGCTGCGCGACTGCAATGTGAATCGCGATGTGAAGACGGGGTACCGCGGGGCGACGGCGATCCGGGCGCTGGGCCGTCTTTTGTATCAGTCGCTGGCACAATTAAGCCCGGCGTTGCGCGCGTTTCTGGATCAGGCGGGAACCGCGCGCCGGCTGGTGATCCAGACCACGCGGCCGGAGCTGCATCTGCTGCCGTGGGCGGGGATGTATGACGAGTCTGGCCACCTGCTGGCGGCCGCTGATCTGTCCGTCGTGCATGCGTGGGATGAATTCAACGCGCTGCCGCTGGCGACGCAGGGTCAGCTGCAGCTGGTGAAGGTGCTGGGGCAGGATACCAACCAGCGAACCGCGGCGGCGCTCGAGGGCCTGCAGCGGACTCCGGAGATTGTGCAGCAGGACGCGACGGATGCCTTCGAGGCGGGCCGGCCGGTGGAAGCGGTGGACCTGCTGCATCTGGAGAAACACGGGAACGCAGTGCTGGGAGAAACAGGACAGGTAGCGTCGGAGGCTATGGGCGCGATGTTCGCGCAGGTGAAGATCGCGCTGCTGTGGAGCTGCTATTCGGGCGCGGCGAATTCGTGGGGCGAGTCGCCGGCGCTGGCGCTGCACCGCAATGGCGCGGGGCTGGTGCTGTCGTTCCTCGCGGAGTTGCACAACGAGGATGCCGGCTCGATTGCCGAGGCTTTTTACGCGGATGTGTTCGGGCCGTCGGCGAGCCGCGATCCGGAGTCGGCGCTGTTGCGCATCCGCTGCGCGAAGGCGGCGACGGAGTTCGCGTTTGCTAACTGGGCATCGATGACGGTTTACCTGCGCAGTCCGCTGGATATGAGCGCTCTGCCGCTGAATGGCCCGCGCGTGCCGGCGGCTGGATGGCTGGCGGAGGGCGGGGCGGGAGCGGCCGCAGCGGATGGGGCGACCGGCGCTTTCTGGCAGACAGTGGCGGCGCAAGTGCGCGATTTGCAGCCTGGCTCGATTGGCGAAATCGACGCGGCCAGCATGGCGTTCACGCAGGTTCCAGCAGCGGCGTTCCATGACTGGCGCGGCAATGTCATCCGGCTGGATGAGTCGATGGGTGCGATGCCCGACGACGCCACGCTGCGCGAACTGGGCCTTGCGCCGGAGCACGCGCCCACCACGGACGCGTCGGATCGGCTGGTGTGGTTCTTCGGGCAAATCGAGCGATTCGGGTCACCGTTGCTGGTTTGGACGCACGCCGCGGCACGGCATCTGGAGTTTCTGGAAACCGCGGAGCCAAGCCCCACGCTGACGTTTCTGCTGCTGTACGGCTCAATACCCGAGCAGCGAGGCCTGGTCGAACTGATGAACGACAACCGGCTGGAGGAAGCGCTGGCTGCGTGCGCGACCCTGCCACAGGATTGCGGAGACGAACAGCTTTTTGCGGCCTTCTTCGCAGCCGTCCGGAGCGAGGAGCCGGAACAGGCGCTGCAATTTATCGCACGAGTCGCAAGCCGCCAGGAGCGGCTATTGCTGATGGGCAATTACCTGAGCCGCAATCCTGGAGCGACATTCGACGACAGCCTGCTGGGTTCGGTGGGTCCATTTGGCCAGGGGCCCGCGCCTCGCACAGCGGAGGATTTCTACTGGCTCGCCATCCATGTACCGCAGAGCGAGGCGACTCTGCGGGAGACGGGCCGAGCCATCCACGAAATGGCGTACGCTCACCAGGGCCGCGGCCAGACGGAGAAAGCCGAGGCGATGATGCGCAGGGCACTAGCGGACATTGAGGCCAGCGGCCAGGATTCCAGCGTGCAGGGGGATCTGCGCTGGTATACCGGGCTCGCGACGACGTTGCGGGATTGGGCCGATCTGCTGACGGGCGAGCCAGAGAGGCTGGAGGAAGCCTCGCAGTTGCTGCGGCGAGCGAAGGCGATTCAGGCTTTTCATGGAATGCGGGTGGCGCTGGCATACTCGACGACGACCGCAGCGCGCCTGGCGCTGGCCGGGTGCCGCTATTCGGAGGCAATCGATCTGGCCGTGGAAGCAGCGAACCGCTTCGTAAAATGCAACAACTGGCGCGGATGGTTTGAGGCGCATCGCATCCTCTTCGACAGCCTCGCGGAAACCCGGGAGACCGCGCGCATGATCAGCATCGCAAAGCTCGCCAACGAGAAGCTCCAGCTTTCGAACCTTCCCGAGCCCAGGCGCGAGGAACATCGGGAGGAGCTGGCATTTCAGCGTGCGCGGGCGCACTGGATCGCAGGCGATCTGGCTGAGGCGCGGAAGGAGTTGCAGGCTTTGCGTGAGGCGCAGATCGCCACGCAGAAGAAGCCGGACTCCAATGTGGAGCAGCTTTACGACTATCTGGACCTGTCTCCGGCCGCGCACGACAAAAGAAGCTAGCGGATCGAGTTACTGTTAGACAACTTTGCTGCGGGCGCAGATAGGGCCACTTATGCCAGTGGGCGCTCTGGAGAGCTTTTTTGCGAGCCGACGCAGATATTCTTCAGGTCGGCGCGATCGACAAGAATATAACCTGTCTGCGTCGCAGCCTTCGACAATGCATGCCGAGTGGGTCGCCCTCTGTGCTGGGTTTTGACGACTCAGTACTGAATGAGGGCCGTGACGCCGCCCTGGGGCGGCCAAAGCTGGTGCGTCACCGTCACCGGCGCAGGCATTGAACTGACGGGAACGCCCTTTTCGTCGATGGCGTTGGTCGCAAGCGTGAAGGTGTGCTTGTATCCGATCGGGATGCCGCCAGGAGGTATATACATGAAGGCGGCCGCGTCCGGCCCAATCCTTGAGCTGATCACTTTGGCCGCGGTAACGTCTGTCAGGGTAAATCCCGATATACAGCGCTTTCTAACGACTGTGCTGCAATTCGGCGTTGACAGGTTCTGTGAGTTATTCCAGGTAAACAGGATCTTCTTGCCGGGACGCGCAAAATAGGCATAGAGGAGCCACACAATTACCACGATAACAGGGATTGCGATCAAGGCTCGTTTCAATGAAGTCTCAACCTCGCTGCGTCCTACCGCCCCGGTCCCCTGACCTCTGAGTTACAGGAGACGGTTGTGGCGATCAGGTGGGTTCATGAAGACTGCGAAACATTCCACTTTACCTGAATCGCAAATGGCTCCGACCATCGGATTGGCCCCTCTGCAGTTTATAGCAGCATCGTTTTGCGCGAAAAGCGGCCAAAACGGCACCAGGGAACGGGCAACGCCGTGGGAGAAGCGGTGAATTTCACGGTCCCGACGATCGCCAACGGCAAAGTCTTGTGTCCCCAGTTGGCAACAATACCGGCGGCGCGGAACCCCAGCAGGTCAATCAACGGCGAATCTCCACGTTTACGGCCTTCTGCCTGGCTCATCCGGCTCACGCATGAATTACATTCGAGGCTCAGCCGATTCATGGGGAGTTACTCCGGATTATGCCATGTACAACCCGGGGCAAGAATCGAGTTGGCCTCTTTCGGACCCCAAGTGCCGCGTCGATAAGGACGAACCCGGTGGTGGTGTGTAAGGACCGGATCGACAACAGCCCACGCGGCCTCAACAGCATCCTCGCGAGTGAAAAGGGCGCCGTCGCCACGCATGGCATCGCCCAGCAACCGTTCATAGGGTGTCTCCTCCCCGGGCTGCTCTTCGCAGAGAAACAACTCCTTTTGTTCTCCGACAAACTCCTTGCCGGCAAGTTTGACGCGAGCCGCGAGAGCAACGGCCGAGTTAGGGGAGAGAGCAAACCGCAGGTAGTTGGAACGGCCGTGCCCAGGCGCCGCGTCGGCGAACAAATCCTGGGGCGGAGCCTTCAGCTCCACCAGAACCTCGGTCGCGGTTGTGGGCAGAAACTTGCCGGAGCGCAGGTACCACGGCACTCCCTGCCAACGCCATGAATCGATGAAGAGGCGCAGAGCGCAGAAGGTTTCGACATCGGAATTCCTCGCGACATCTGGCTCCCTGCGATAGCCGGCATACTGTCCGCGCACCACGTCGTCGAGCGCAAGAGCGCGCATGGCCTTGAAGATCTTCGCTTTTTCGTTCTGCACCTCTCCGAAGTCGCGGCCAGCGGGCGGCTCCATGGCCAGCAGCGCAACGACCTGAAAAAGATGGTTCTCAATCACATCGCGCAGACAGCCCGCAGTTTCATAAAATCCACCGCGGCTTCCGATGCCGAAGCTCTCAGCCATTGTGATCTGGACGTTCGACACATAATTGCGGTTCCAGATCGGCTCCAGAAAGGAGTTAGCGAACCGAAAGTAAAGAATATTCATGATCGCCTCCTTCCCGAGGAAATGATCGATGCGGAAAATCGAATCTTCCGGAAAGACGGAACGCGCGACCCGATTCAGTTCGCATGCTGACGCAAGATCGCGCCCGAAAGGTTTCTCGACAATCACGCGCGCATGATCCGATAGCTTCGCGGCGCCCAACGCCTGTATCACTGTTTCGAAGAGCGAAGGCGGGATGGCCAGGTAGTGCGCTGGCCGGCGAGCGCTGCCCAATGCCTTTTTAATGGCCGCGAACGTGGCGGGGTCTTTGTAATCGCCGCTGACATATTTGAGCAGCGACAAGAGCCGATCAAGGGCACGCTTGTCGTCGATCCCGCCCGCTCGCTTGATGCTGTCTGTCACGCGCCGATGCAGCCGCTCCAGCGTCAACCTGGGGAAGGCGACGCCGATGACGGGCACGCTGAGTTCATCCCGCTTCACCATGGCGTAGAGCGCGGGGAAGATCATCTTATGGGCGAGATCGCCGGTGACTCCGAAGAGGACCAGCGCATCCGAGCGCGAAGCAGTCATCTGCACCTCCTCTCTTATGATGCGGGTTCGCCTTGCGGTTCGCAAAGCAGGCTGGTGTTGCTCGGTTTAGAGCGTCTGATCGTCCGCGCTCGCCAATACGGTGTCTTTGGCCGCGCGGCTCAGCAGAATGCGCAGGTCAGTCACTTTGTCCAAATGGAAAGCCGGGATGCCCGTGGGCGCGGTTACCGCGATGAAGTCCGCACGATTCACATCTGAGAGGAAAAAGCTGGGGCGGGGATCGGGTGAGGCCGCCGCAATTTCCACGTGACTAACCTCGATGTTACGAACGTGCCGAAGGTAGAAGCCCTGGGAAGGCATAGGACCGAACATTCCGGGATCCGGATATTTGCTTTCGAACTCCGGCGGACGAATAGCGATGGAATCCTGGGATGCTCCGCCGGCGGCGTGTTGGTAGATGTCAGAAAGCTTGACGTCCTCGATGAGGTAGTCGGGAATGCCGCTGAGAATCGAGCAAAGCCTGGATTGGGCGTTGTAACTCGTTAGATTGCTGATGAGGATGCGGCGCATTTCGCCGACTTTGGTGCTCTCTTTGGGCCCGCGGAGCCGAGCGCCGAGGCGGATGAAGAGGGGGCCGGTGAAGATGTCGCGCATGGTGATGTTGGAAATGGCGATGTCCTCGCAGAGCGCGCCGTCCTCGCTTTCGAGGGCGATTCCGTTGCAGCCATCAAAGACACAGTTGGAAATCGCAATGTTCCTGAAGCCGCCATTCGACTCGGTTCCGCATTTAATACGGCCGGTTCGTGGAATGTGTTCCTCCGGAGCGAATTTCTTAAAAGTTCCGTCCAGTATGGCGCCGAGTTCATAGTTGCCTGTCAGGTAGCAGTTAGCGATGGTTACGTTCTCCGTCGCGCGAGGGTAGCCCAGGGCATAACTGCTTTTCGGGCAGATGCCGTCGTCCCAGGGTGAATTGACTGTGCAGTTGGAAACATGAACATTGCGGCAGCAATCGATATCCATGCCATCGCGGTCGGTGTCGATCGTCAGATTGTCGATGGTGAGATTGTCCACGCCTGTCAGCAGTAACCCGAAGTGGCCGCCCTTGAGGATGGAAAAGTCGCGCAGCAGGACGTTGTGGCAGTTCTTCAGGGCAATGCTCTTGTTGCCTACGCCAGCCTGCTCGGCGACATAGATCGGGTAGTTGCCTCGAGCAACACGATTAGCTCCGAAACTAAGACCCTTGCCGTAGATAACGCCGGGGCCGGTGATGCTGAAGTCGCTGATGCCTTCGCCCCAGATCAGGGAATTGTGCCAGTGATTGTGACCATAATCCTGGTAAGGGTCCCATGCGGTAACCGGCTCTGCCGCGTCGTAGGTGCCGCCGTTGTAGCCGGTGGTTGCTCCGGGGAGGGGCGAATCGGCGGCGACGATAGTTGCGCCCTGAGAGAGATAGAGCCCAACGTGACTCTTCAGGCGAATCGAGAAACTCAGCCAGTTACCCGCCGGGAAAACGACGGTTCCTCCGCCTGCGGCTGCTGCCGCCTCAATCGCCTTATTAATCGCAGGTGAATCGACAGCTTTGCCGTCCCCGATCGCGCCATAATTGCGGATGTCGAAGAGCCCGGCGCCTGAAGCCGGGGCCGCGCCGTGGGGAGAGGCATGAGCTTCGGGCAGAGCGGAGCCGACGGCTGCTCCCAGCCCCAGCGCGCCGATGCGAAGAAGTTCTCGGCGGTCGGATCGGAAGGAAATCATAGGGCACGATCCTCGCAGAAACAATGTCCCGGTTGCAACTCCGAGGCACCGCAGGGCGATACCGCATCTGTGCGTCCCATGCGTTAATGAGCGGAAGGAATCGTCCTGTCCGGGGAGGACCGAGGTACGATTTGCCAAACGCAGGCGGGTGTCAATAGAGAATTCTTTCCACCAGGGAAGTCGGGCCAGCGTAGGATGGACGGCTATCAGGAGTTCTGCTGTCCATGAACCGTTTTGAAAAGACAATGCTCTGCGTGACAGCGGTTTACGTCGCGCTCTCTCCCACTCTCCTCGCGCAGCAATCGCCGTCGACGATGGCGCCTGCCACCGGACGGAGCGATCCCCTGGCAAAATTCAGGCGCGTTTTCGCTGCGCCTCCGGCCGATGCCAGGCCGATGATGCGCTGGTGGTGGTTTGGTTCGGCCGTCGACCGCGAGGAGTTGGCTCGCGACTTGCGGACGATGAAAGCCGGCGGGATCGGCGGCGTGGAGATCCAGCCCGTTTACCCACTGGAACTGGACGATCGGCAGACGGGGTTTCAAAACCTGCCGTTTCTTTCGCCGGAATTTCTGAAGATGGTCGGTTTCGCGGCGAATACCGGCCACGATCTGGGAATGCGGGTGAGCATCACGCTCGGCAGCGGATGGCCCTACGGCGGAGCATGGGTGCCGGTAACGGAATCCGCGGGTCGGCTGCGCGTGATCGCAACGCCCGCGTCACAGGACGTGGGCTCGGTTGCTGTTCCATCAATCGGCAACGGCGAGAAACTGCTGGCAGCATTTGTCACGCCGGGCACAACGGACCACTACGACGCGAAAAATGCGCAGCGGGTCGAGGAGATCAGTAACGGCCGGCTTGTCCTGCCGCCGGGCCTCAACGGGCCGCGCGTCGCTCTATTCTTCATCTCGAGCCGCACAGGGCAACAGGTGAAGAGGCCCGCCGTGGGCGCCGACGGCTTTGTAATCGATCACTTCAGCGCCGAGGCCGTGCAGGATCACCTGAAAAATGTTGCTGAGCCGCTGGTGCGGGCGTTCGGCGAGCATCCGCCGTATTCGGTGTTCAGCGACAGCCTCGAAGTTTACGAATCGGACTGGACTCCGGAGCTGCTGACAGAGTTTCGTAACCGCCGTGGTTACGATTTGACGCCGCACTTGCCGGAAATGGTGGCTGGAACGGGGCCGGAGCCGGTCGACCTGCGCTACGACTGGGGACGCAGCCTAGCGGAGCTGATCGACGAGAATTATCTTGGCGCGATCAATACCTGGGCGCGCGCGCACCACACCGAGTTTCGATCGCAAAGCTATGGCATTCCCGCGGTCACGCTCTCCAGCAACGCCCGCGTCGATCTGCCCGAGGGCGAAGGCTCGCAATGGCACGGGCCTTTCTCATATACGCGTTGGGCGACTTCCGCGAGCCATGTTTACGGGAGACCAGTGACGTCGTCGGAGACGTGGACATGGCTGCACTCGCCGCCGTTCCGCGCGACGCCGCTCGATATGAAGGCTGAGGCCGACACGTTTTTTCTGCAGGGCATTAACCAGCTGATGGGGCATGGATGGCCCTGTTCGCCGGCCTCTGCGGGCGATCCGGGCTGGTCATTCTATGCAGCGGCGGTGTTCAACAACCACAATCCCTGGTGGATGGTGATGCCGGACGTGACCGGCTACCTGACGCGGATGAGCTGGCTGCTGCGGCAGGGAAAACCCGCCAACGACATTGCTGTGCTTCTGCCGGAAGAAGACGCGCAGGGGCGCTTCAAACTGGGCGAGGCATCGGTGAGCGATCAAATGGGAAAGCTGCTGGGGTCCGAGTTGGTTCCGGCGATCCTCGACGCCGGCTACAACTTCGACTTCATCGATTCGGAAGCGATCGATCGGCTCGGCATCCACCATCCGATTCTGGTGATGCCGCACGTCGAGCGACTGCCGCTCGCCACCTACAGGAAAATTGAGGAATACGCGCACAAGGGCGGAGTGGTTCTGGCTGTTGAGGGCCTGCCTTCACGCGCGCCGGGATTTCTGGAAGGGCCGCGGGACTCGGCTGCAGTTCAGCAAATCTCGGGGGAACTGTTTGCGGCGGATGCGAAGAATGCGAGGCTGGTTGAGAAAGCGGCGGATCTTGGCGAGGCGATCGGGCGCTTCCTGAAGCCGGACGTGGCGCTTGATCCTGCGACGCCGCAGGTAGGCTTCATCCATCGCAAGCTGGCCGATGCGGATATTTACTTCGTGGCGAACACAGACAATCGGCCGCATCGTTTTACGGCGAACTTCCGAACCGAGAGGCACGCCGCGGAGTGGTGGGATCCGTTCAGCGGAAAAGTCTCCGGCGCGGGCAGCGGGCCGGCGTTAAGTATGACGCTGGCCCCGTATGAATCGCGTGTTGTGGTTTTCTGCGACCACGCCACGGCGCCAACTGCGACAGTCGCAGATACGAATTTCGAACCGATCGCCCTGAGCCATGACTGGAAGGTCACTCTGGACAAAACCGGCGTTAACGAAACGATGCAGACGCTGCGTTCCTGGGCCGACGAAGCCGCGGGAAGGTACTACTCCGGTACGGCGACCTACATTCGGACCGTCGAAATTCCTGCCGGCGTCGTGCGCGCCGGCGCGGCGCTGCTGGATTTCGGCGAGGGAGCGCCTGTCGAACGCGGAACCATGAACTTTCCGGGGATGCGCACGTGGTACGACCCACCCCTGCGTGATGCGGCTATGGTTTATGTCAACGGCAAGCTGGCGGGATCGGTGTGGCATCCTCCGTTCACGCTCGACATCGGACCGTTTTTGCGTGCGGGCGCCAACGAGCTGAAGATCGTGGTGGCGAACACGGCGATCAATGAGCTTGCAGGGCGCGCGGCTCCGGACTACCGGTTGTTGTGGCTGCGCTACGGCAAGCGTTTCGCGCCGCAGGACATGGATCATCTCGAACCGTTGCCTTCGGGGATTCTGGGCCCGTTGCAGATTGTGCCGGAAAGCAAGGACGCGACGCAGGCACAAAAATAGACGGCGGCCCAGAAGGAAGTTTGGCCACGGGAACGATCAGTCAAGGTGAAAGACTTCATCGAGCGGCATCATGCTGGCGTCGGCTGTGCCTTGTTCGAGCGATTCGAAGAACGGAGCCATATCCGCCTGCCAGCGCGCATTCACCGGGTGGTCCTGCATGCGGGCGCGCGCTTGTTCGAAGTCCGGCGTCTCGAGGTAGCCGACCAGCAACCCGTCGGGGCGCAGAAAGAGCGAGTAATTATGCCAGCCGGCAGCGCGCAGGGCGTCAAGCATCTCCGGCCATACCTGTTGGTGACGACGCCGGTACTCGTCCAGCTTTTCTGTACGAACCTTCAGCAGAAAGCAAACTCGCGTCATTTCGATGCTCCTCGTCTGCCGCACCGCATCAGCTCCGGCCCGCGGCCAGACTGGCCGCAACCCCATCGCGAACCATGGCCGAGGTCACCAGCTTATGCTCAACGTAGTTGTAGGGGGGAACGGTGAGTCCGCGCAGAATCGAGAGCCCGAGCTGAATCAGGCGTGGCCCATAGGTTCCGGCCTCGTGCGAAACCGAGCCGATCCAGGGCGTATTCGGGCGCTTCATCTCCTCGATGGCTTCGGGAATGCAGTCCTGGCCAACGATCGCGACGTGCTTCTCGCGCTTCAGCTGCCGCACGGCTTCGAGCGCCCCGAGGGCGCTTGAGTCTGTCGCGGCGGCGATGAGGATGCGTCGTTCGTTGGGATGCCGCTTGAGGAACTCCGCGATCACGCGCTGACTGGGGTCGCGCATACCGCGGCCATCGATGCGCACAAATTTCTCGACAGGCACATCGGGCACCTGTTTGCGTATGCCCTGAAAGACCCCAGTGATGCGGCTCTGCACCAGGGGACCGGCATTTTCAAGGTCGAGGCCGAGCACCCAATCCACCTTTCCGCCCCAGTTCTCGACCACGTAGTCGCCGAGGAGCGCGCCGGCCTCGACACCCACGCGGTAATTGTCCACGCCGAAAAACGTGGCATGGGGATGCGGGATATCGACCGCGATCAACGGGATGCCCGCTACCGCGATCTTGTCGGCGATGATGGGCGCGGCTTCCTGATCGATCTGGAATTCGATGACCAGGTCGACGCGGCTGCGGACAAATTCTTCCGCTACCTGGACGGCGGTCGCGCCGTCGTATCGGTTATCGAGCACCAGCAAATCCACGCCCGCCTGGGTTGCCGCATCTCGCAGGCTCGCCGTCACCTCTTCAGAAAAGGGCATTTCGCCGGATTGCTTGCCGAACCCGAAGCGCACCTTGCGCGGCCGAGCCGCGAGGCGGTAGAGGCCGTCCTGCGACTGGGCGAGGTAGCCGCGATGCACAAAGGTTTTGAGGATGCGGTAGACCGTGGTCTTGGAGATGTGGGTGCGCTGGTAGATGGCTTCGAGCGACATGGGCCGCTCGTTCTTCTGGAGAACTTCGAGAACGTCAAGAGCTTTGGAGAGGATGGGGATGAAGTACAGGCGTTTGGTCGACGATTTTGGCAAGGATCGGCCTCGACAACGATTTAGGTCGTTATATCACCCACGTTTCAACCCCGGAACGGCATGACTCAATTTGAAACACGCCGGCCCTTAAGCATAAGTGGCCACTGAACGCGCATTGCGCGCTCCGCGCTCGGTGCGGATGCGCTCGACGTATCCGCTGGCGCGCAGGGCCGCGAGCGGGTCCTCAGCAAGTCCACGGGAGGTACGCCATTCGCGAACCAGCGGACGCACGTCGAACCAGAATGCCTCGCGCAGGCATTCTTCGGCCTCAACCAAACGGCATTCGTCCTGAAGGGTCGCCAGCTGTTCGCGATCCACGAGAGCAGCTTTCGCGAATATTTCCTGAGCCGTGCATACGGTCTGCACCATGGCTTCCATTTTTCCTTTCAGGTTGTGGCTCTGGTCGATCATGAACGCTGTGGTCTCCATGGCGCGGGGATCGGAAAGAAGTTCGTGGAAGATTCGGAAAATCTGGAACGGATCGATGGACCCGAGGGTCAGATCGTCGTCGGCATAGCGGCGGTCGTTGAAGTGAAAACCGCCCAGCCTCTTCTCCCTGAGGAGCCACACCACGATCTGCTCGATGTTCTGGCTTGCGTAATGGTGGCCGGTATCGACCAGCACGCAGGCCCTGGGGCCCGCTTCACGCGCCATCAGCAAGGACATGCCCCAGTCCGCCAGGTCGGTGTGATAGAAGGCCGGCTCAAAAGGCTTGTATTCCACGAGCAGCCGCTGATCGTGGCCGAGCGCTTCATGCACCTCTGCCAGCGCCTCCGTCATCCAGTCGATGCGCCGCCTGATGCTCTGCGTCCCGGGATAATTCGAACCGTCGGCCAGCCAGAGCGAAACGTCGCGCGAGCGCAGGGCTTTGGCGATGGCCACCGATTCGTGGAGATGAGCGAGCGCCATCTTTCTTATGGCAGGGTCGGGATTGCAGATGGAACCGTACTTGTATTCCTGGGCTTCGAAAAGGTTGGGATTGATCGAACCAGCGCGAACGCCATGCTGAGCATCGAGCTCGATGATCTTATTTGTGTCGCGAAGGCCTCCCGGCAAATCCCAGCTGACGTGCAGCGCGAGCGTGGGGGTGGCGCCGGTCAGCGCATGAACCTGCGCGGCGTCGGCGAACTTCTCCTCAATGGTGGCTGCGGCTTCAGGCTGTAGAAATTTACCGAAGCGGGTTCCGGTATTGGCGAATCCCCACGATGGCAGCTCGATTTGAAGGGAATTCAGCGCCTTGTTTACGCGTTCCGGATGCGGGTTCACGTGCAGTTCTCCCGATTGAAACAAAGTCCCTATTAAAATGCAGCAAAATGTCATAGTACTGCCCGGCATTGGACACGTCAAAGGGAGATTTCATCCTCGCTGAGCGCGCCGGGCGGTTGGAAGCGGCCAGACCGGGCTCTCTGGGCGCTGGGGGACAGGGCGATTCCGGTGGCGAAACTTCAGGATTGCCCGCGATTCGGAAAAAGTCGCGGCGAATTCCAACAAGACTATAAACTCACGACTTTCCGGCGTGGTCTCCGTATTCAAAGTCATACGGCACGCCGGTGTCGCCGAGAATAAAGCCGACCAGTTCCGCAAAACCTGCCTCGGCCCGAACATCGTTTGAGAGGATCAGGACACAGCGCTGACTGGCCTTGATGCAGACCATGGTGTTGGCGGTCTGTCCATCGTGGCCGCCTTTATAGAAGCCGTGACCCTGTGGGCCGTCGAAGACGACAACACCTAAGCCTGCGTACAGATCTTTACGTTGCTCACTTACTGGTAAGTCGGGTAGGAACAGCGGGAACTGATGGGCGACGGTGATATGCAGCTGAGGCTTCGTCATCTCGGCACTTGAGGCGGCACTCAGGCCCTCACCGGTCACCAGGGCCGCCGTAAACTTCGAAAGGTCGGAGATGGTCGTATTCATTGAGCCTGCCGCACGCACTTTGCTGCGCTTCTCATGGGCCTGCGGCTGGCCCTGATCATTCCATCCATCCGCCACGTTGGGGTCCTGACCGTTATGCCAAGTCATGCTTGTGCGGGTCATCCCCAAACGGGCGAAGTTGGCATTGGTAAGATCGCCGACATCGAGGCCCAGGCCTTGCGCTTTGCGCCCGTGTTCGATGACGAATTGCAGCAGGATCAATCCTTCGCCCGAATAACTGAAATGCGTGCCCGGTTCGAAATGAATGTGAAGCTTTTGATCGGGTTCTGTAAACCAGAAGTTACTGAAACCGGTGGAATGAGTCAGGCACATACGCGGCGTGATCCGTTCCCAGCGCGGATCATCGGCTAGATCCTTGTACGGTCCATATTTGTCGGGAAAAACCGGATCGGGGCCATAGGTCGGCAAAGGCTTGTCGAGATCGTCCTTAACAGGAGTGTCCAGTTTGAGCTTGCCCTGATCGACCAGCTGCATCACCGTGTACGCGAACACCGTCTTGGTAAGCGAGGCGCCGTACATGACGGTGTCAGTAGCCAGCGGATCTCCCTGGGCGTTACGGACACCGTAGGCTTGCACGTAGCCAACCTTGCCGTGATCGACGATCGCAACAGCTATGCCCCTGGCGTGAGTGTGACTCATGAGCTTGCTCACTTCTAGGTCGATTGCGGGGCCACTCGGCATCGTTTGCGCAACAACCGCCAACGGAAGGCGAAAGAGAGCGTAAAGCATCGCTGCCAGTAGACGAAGATTTTTCGATGCTTTCATGTTGAGACGTCCATTCAGAGCTTGAGATTGAGCGGTGAGCTGACCACGCGTGTTTACATCAGTCGATGCCGGTTACGGAGGCTGCTACGGGCTGGACCCAGGGAAAGTTCAAAAATCTCGCTGATTTCCCGAGACTCCGCGGTTCTGAAGCAGGATCCTACATTTTTCCAGGATGGAGGGCTGATGGTTCCTTCGCCGCAGGGGCGATAATGCCATCGGGCACTGGGGCAGGACCCGCCGTTTTATCGGTGGGAATAATTGCCCTATTGATATTCGATATGGCATCATTTGGGACGGTGATTCGATGAAGACTTTAACCGCGCTGCGTTATCTCGAGGATTTATGGGAAGAAAAGACAGCCGCCGCTCTGGATGAGCCGGAGCTGCTGCGCTATCGCTCCAACCTGCTGGGAGCCGATCTGCGCATCACCAACTTCGCCGGCGGCAATACCAGTTCCAAGGTCGCGCAACCAGACCCGTTGACTGGACAGGAGGTCGAGGTGCTTTGGGTCAAGGGCAGCGGCGGCGATCTTGGCAGCATCAGGCGCAGCGGCTTCGCGACGCTCTACCTCGACAAGCTGCTGGCCATCGAATCGAGCTACCGCGGCGTGGCGGAAGAAGACGCGGTGGTGGGGTTATACCCGCTTTGCACCTTTGGCGTGAATCCGACCGCGGCCTCGATCGATACGCCTCTGCACGGCTTTCTGCCTTTCCGCCACGTGGACCATCTGCATCCCGACTGGGCGATTGCGCTGGCCGCATCGGCTAACGGCAAAGAGAAAATGGCGGAGTTCAATCGCGAATTCGAGCATCGCCTGGTGTGGGTGCCGTGGCAGCGCCCCGGTTTTGAGCTGGCCATGATGATGCGCCAGACGGTCAGGGCAAACCCCGACTGCGACGGCATCGTGCTTGGGGGCCACGGGCTGTTCACCTGGGGCGAGACGCAGCGCGAATGCTATCTAAACACGCTGACGATGATCGACCACCTGGGACAATTTGTGCAGGAGCACGTTGAGAGCAAGGGTGCGGGCCTCTTCGGCGGGGCGGTGCTCAAGCCCCGCGATGACCGCAAAGAAATTGCGCTCGAGCTGTTGCCGTTTGTGCGGGGGCGCGTCTCCGAGCAGAAGCGATTCATCGGAAGTTGGTCGGATGGTGAGGATGTTCTCCGCTTCGTAAACTCAAAAGACGGCGCCGCTCTCGCGCATCTGGGGACCAGCTGTCCGGATCACTTTATCCGCACGAAGATTCGGCCGATGTTTGTTCCGGCTGGCGCGACCGACGATGCCGCCGCGATTCAAAAGAAGATCGAGGAGTCGCTCAGGACTTATCGCGCCGAGTATGGCGCGTATTACCAGAAGCATCGGGAGCCGTCTTCTCCCGCCCTGCGCGATCCAAACCCGACGGTGGTGCTGATTCCGGGCATCGGCATGTTTTCCTTCGGCAAGAGCAAGCAGGAATCGCGGGTGGTCGGCGAGTTCTACACGAACGCCATTCATGTGATGGAAGGCGCGACAGCGATGGGCGGCAAGACGCCCGTGAAAGACGTGCCGCAGGCCGGACCCGCTGCTCCCTGCGAGGCCTTCGAGGTCTACACCA
Organism: uncultured Acidobacterium sp.; assembly: GCA_964610635.1. Lineage (GTDB taxonomy): Bacteria > Acidobacteriota > Terriglobia > Terriglobales > Acidobacteriaceae > Palsa-343. The sequence goes on along the minus strand of CAZSWI010000006.1, from coordinate 16,058 downwards.
ATTACGTGGCGCTGCCGGCGCGCGAGGCGTTTCGCATCGAGTATTGGGTGCTGGAGGAAGCGAAGATTCGGCGCCAGCCTCCCGAGAAAGAGCTGAGCCGCCGGATCGCGCTGATCGTTGGAGGGGCGAGCGGCATCGGACGCGCGGCAGCGCTGCTGGCGGCCGAACGCGGCGCTCACATTATGCTTGCCGATCGCGACCTCCCGGGCGCCGAAGCTGCCGCGCAGGAGGCCCGAGCGATTGGCGGCAAGGAAGCGATTGGCGCGACCGTAGTCGATATTCGCGATCGCAGCTCGATTGCCTCAGCCATGCGAGCCACGGTGGCGCAGTTCGGCGGCCTCGACATCCTCATCAATACGGCGGCGATTTTTCCCTCGTCTCCGCAAGGCACGATCAGCGACACGATGTGGGCGACCACACTCGACCTCAACGTGACGGCGAATTATCTGCTGGCTGAAGAAGCGGCAAAACTGTTTGAGGCGGAGCAACTCGACGGCAGCGTGGTGCTCACGAGTTCGGCCAACGCGGTGGTTCCCAAGCGTGGAAGCGAGGCCTACGACGTGAGCAAAGCGGCGCTGAGCCATCTGGTGCGCGAACTGGCGGTCTCTCTGGCGCCACGGGTGCGGGTGAACGGCATCAGCCCGGCGACGGTGGTAAAGGGCTCGACGATGTTTCCGCGCGACCGAGTGATCGCATCGCTGACGAAGTATGGGATCGCCTTCGACGAATCGGCGACGGACGACGAGCTGCGCGATCTGCTGGCTGGCTTCTATGCGCAGCGCACGCTGACGCACCAGCCTATTGAGCCGGACGACTGCGCGCGAGCGCTTCTCTTCCTCGCCGGGCCCCACACGCGATGCACAACCGGGCATCTGATTCCCGTGGACGGTGGGCTACCCGAGGCGTTTCTGCGGTGAGCGGCGGCTCGGACCCCGAGAAACCAGCCCTTCAACCAGCTCTTGTCGCCGTCGATCTCGGCGCTGAGAGTTGCCGGGTTTCTTTGCTGCGATGGATGGGCGAGCAGCCACGCATCTCGATGATCCATAGATTTGCAAATGCGCCTCTGGATTACGGCGCCGCGGGATGGCACTGGGATCTCGATCGTATTTGCGGGGAACTGGAAGCGGGGCTTCGGTCCTGCGCGGAAGTCGCCCCCGAAGGCGTTGCGAGCATCGGCGTGACCGGATGGGCCGTCGATTATGTGCGCCTCGACGGGGCGGGGCGACCGCTGGCGCCACCGTTTTGCTATCGCGACGAGCGAACCCAGGCCGCGATGGAAGCGGTCCACGAACTTCTTCCGGCAAAGCGGCTTTACGCTCTGACCGGCGTCCAGATCCAGCCCATCAACACGCTCTATCAGCTCTGCGCCGATCGCCAGGCCGGCATTGCGAACTCCGCGCCGTGGGTGAATCTGCCGGAATACATTCTGCACTGGCTTGGCGGCCCGCGCGTCGCGGAGTATACGAATGCCACGCACACCGGACTCGTCGATCCTGAGACGCGGCAGTGGTCGGAGCAGATTTTCAGCACTGCGGGTCTGGATCTTTCGGCCGCCCCGGAAATCGTTGCCCCAGGATCGGGGCTCGGCCCCCTGCGCAGCGATCTCCGACGGCTGCCGGCATTCTCGAATACGCAACTCGTCGCGCCAGCCTGTCACGACACTGCATCGGCAATCGCCGGAATCCCTGAACGCGGGGGCAAATGGGCCTACATCAGCTCGGGTACGTGGTCCCTGGTCGGCGTTCCTCTGGCGAAGACTATGCGCACGCCCGAGGCTTATGTCCTCGGATTCACCAACCTCGGCGCCGCGGACAGCGGCGTTCTCTTCCATCGCGGCATCGCGGGAATGTGGCTGTTGCGGCAATGCATGAATACCTGGGATCGGCAGCGCGCCTGGACGATGCCCGAACTGATCGCCGCAGCGCAACGCCTGCCCGCGCCCGATCAACTGCTCGATCTCGACGACCCGGCGCTCCTGCCTCCCGGCGATATGACAGCTCGCATCAACGATCAGCGCAGACAGCGCGGCCTGGCTTCCCTGCCCGCTGGATATGCCGCTGCTCCTCAGTACGCCAATCTCATCTTTCACAGCCTCGCGAGCCGCTACGGGATACTGGTCAGAGAAATCGAGCAGATGACGGGAGCACGTCTCGACCGCATTTGTGTGGTGGGTGGCGGCAGCCGCAACGAATACCTGAACGCGCTGACCTCTGCATTCACGGGCCTGCCCGTCGTGCGCTGTTCCGCGGAAAGCTCCACGCTGGGCAATTTCGCCATACAATGGGCGCGGGTTGAGCAGCCTTCCGGCTCCATCCATCCGCAGGCGATCGCCCAGAAAGTATCCGCGCTGGCGGAGGTCGAGATCGTTTAGTTCGACGCACACGAACGAGCATCAGGAGAGGAGTCTCGATGTCTGCTGCCATTCTTGGCGGGATCGGCTGGCACATGGTGGGCGCGGCCTCTGCCGCCTCGTTCTATGCGCCCATCGAAAAAGTGAAGAAGTGGTCGTGGGAGACAACCTGGGCCGTCGCCGGCGTTTTTTCCTGGGTGTTGCTGCCGTGGATCGTGAGCCTGATCCTGCTTCCCGATTTTCACGGCTTCTACGCGGGCATTGCCACCGGCGTGCTGGTGCGGACATTTCTCTTCGGCTGCATGTGGGGCATCGGCAATGTGAATTACGGCCTTACCATGCGTTATCTCGGCATGTCTCTGGGCATCGGCGTGGCCATCGGTGTCACGCTGGTGGTGGGCACGCTGGTGCCGCCCATCATTCACGGGCAACTCGCGTATCTCTTCAAGACTCGCAGCGGCTTGTTCACGATGTCCGGCGTGCTTCTGGCGTTGATCGGCATTGCCATCGTTTCCTGGGCGGGGCACCAGAAGGAGCAGCGGCTGGGCAAGCGCGCGGAGGAATTCAATCTCACCAAAGGCCTGCTGCTCGCGGTGATGTGCGGCATTTTCTCTTCGGGAATGTCGTTCGCCATCGACGCCGCGCGGCCCATCGCAGCAGCTGCACAACTGGCGGGCGTGAAGCCGCTCTATGCCGCGCTGCCCAGCTACGTGATCATCATGGGCGGCGGAGCGCTGGTGAATTTTGCCTATTGCTTCACACGGCTTGCTGTTCGCAAAGACATCTCGTTTCGTCAGGACTGGTCGCAGACTCGCAGGACACTTCTCGTGAACAGCTGCCTGGCGGCCTCGGGCGGCATCCTGTGGTACATGCAGTTTTTCTTTTACGCGTGGGGAGCAGCCAATATTCCCACCCATCTCAGCTACGTCAACTGGATGCTTCACATGAGCTGTTATGTGCTCTTCGGTGGCATTGTCGGTCTGGCTCTGGGTGAGTGGCGTGGCGCCCAGGGCAGGCCGGTGCGATTGCTGTGGACGGGCATGGCGGTCATCATCGCCGCCGCCAATCTGGTAGGACTCGGAATGGCATCGTAGCAACCGGTTCGGCAAGCGCCAAAGCGCGGCTCCGCCCGGCGAGTCGCTCTCTCCCACCAACGCATCGCGCATTTCTGCATCTGACTATTCGCATCAGTCATTTCATTCCCTATCAAGAGACGACAATTCATGCGCAGGACATTATTGCCCGGCACACCCTATCCTCTGGGCGCTACACCGACGCCAAAAGGGACCAATTTTTCACTCTTTTCTGAAAACGCCACCGGCGTCTCGGTCTGCTTCTTCGACGAGGCCGGCAACCAGATCGATTGTGTGGCCCTGCGCGAAAGAACCGCGTTCACATGGCACGGCCTGATCCGCGACATCAAGCCAGGACAGCATTACGGCTATCGCGTCGAAGGGCCATGGCAGCCGGAGGCCGGTCTTCGCTTCAATTCCAACAAGCTGCTGATCGATCCTTACGCAAAGGCGCTCACCGGCGACGTGGACTGGAAGGCGCCCATCTTTCCCTACGATGTGGCGACCGGCGACGATCTCAGCTTCGATGCCCGCGATTCAGCCGCCGGCGTGCCGAAGGCAATTGTCATCGACCCGCGTTTTGAGTGGGAGGATGATTGCCCGCCGGAGACGCCGCTCGCCGATTCGATCATTTATGAGGTTCATGTCCGTGGCTTCTCCAAACTCAACGAAGCCGTCCCGGAAAAACTGCGCGGCACCTACGCGGGCATGGCCTGCGGGTCGAGCATCGAGTATCTGAAGAAACTCGGCATCACCGCCGTCGAGCTTCTCCCCGTGCATCACTTCATCGACGAGGGCCACCTGGTCGATCGCGGCCTGCGTGACTACTGGGGTTACAACACGCTGAGCTATTTCGCTCCCATGTCGCGCTACAGCTCTTCGGGCGACACCGGCCAGCAGGTGATCGAGTTCAAGGAGATGGTGAAGGCCCTGCACAAGGCGGGCATCGAAGTCATCCTCGACGTGGTTTACAACCACACCTGCGAAGGCAATCGCATGGGCCCCATGCTCTCGATGAAGGGCATCGACAACACCACCTATTACCGCCAGGTGCCGAACGATCCGCGTTACTACATGGATTTCACCGGCACCGGCAATTCGCTCAATGTGATGAACCCGCAGGTGCTGAAGCTGGTGATGGACTCGCTGCGCTACTGGGTGACGGAAATGCACGTCGATGGCTTCCGCTTCGATCTGGCCAGCACCCTGGCGCGTGAGTTGCACGCAGTGTCGAAGCTCTCGAGTTTTTTCGACACTATCCACCAGGATCCGACTCTCGCGGATGTGAAGCTGATCGCCGAGCCCTGGGACGTTGGGGATGGCGGGTATCAGGTTGGCAATTTTCCGGTGTTATGGGCGGAGTGGAACGGGAAGTATCGCGACACGGTGCGCCGCTTCTGGAAGGGCGACAGCGGCCTGCTGTCGGATTTCGCTTATCGCCTGACCGGATCGTCGGATCTTTATCAAATGGATGGGCGCAGTCCGTACGCCTCGATTAACTTTGTCACGGCGCACGACGGATTCACGCTGTGCGATCTGGTGAGCTACAACGAGAAGCACAACGAGGCGAACGGCGACAACAACACCGACGGCTCCAACAATAACGATTCCTGGAATATGGGCGTGGAAGGCCCCACGGACGATCCGGCCATTAACAACCTGCGCGAGCGCCAGATGCGCAATTTTCTGGCGACGCTGATTCTCTCCCAGGGCGTGCCTATGCTGTGTGGCGGCGACGAATTCGCGCGCTCGCAGAACGGCAACAACAACAGCTACTGCCAGGATAACGAGCTCAGCTGGTTCAACTGGAAGCTGAGCCCGGCGCGCGAGCGGCTTATGGAGTTCACAGCGAAGCTCATCCACCTGCGCCGCAACCATCCCAATCTGCACCGCCGGAAATTCTTCCAGGATCGCGTGATTCGCGGTTCAGTCGTGCGCGACATCGGTTGGTATAACACCGAGGGAGGCGAACTCGACGAAGCCGCCTGGACCACAGACTGGAACCGGTCCCTGGCCCTGTTGCTGAACGGCAAGACCCTGGCCATCACCGACGAGGACGGCTGCCCGATCGTCGATGACAGCTTCCTCATTCTGGTGAACGCGTCGTCGGAAGGCGTGGAGTTCACGCTGCCCGAGCCGCCTGGGGCCTCGCCGTGGACCCAGGTGTTCGATACAGAGAACATCGACGATCCATTTGCCGCGAAAGAAAATGGCGGGAAAGTAATCGTGGGCGGCCGAGCACTGCGCGTCTTCCGCGACAGCAAGCCGTAGCGGCGCGGGATGCGCGGGGTCAGCCCTCGAACGAGCCAGTCCGCGGGGGCCTGCCGCACGCTCGTTATACTGTGCTGCCCGTCGTGACCACCACCGCGGTGCAGTTATCCCCCACGACGCTGCGGTAGGCGTGCTTCTGGATCGAGTCAAAGTAGATCGCATCGCCCGCGCTGAGCCGATGGACCTCGGTTCCAATGGTGATTTCCAGCTCACCCTCGATCAGATACAGCAGTTCCACCCCGGGGTGAAAGTGAGACGCCAATTTTTCCTCGGATACCGGATGAAAATGCGCCAGGTAGCCGTTGAGCTTTCGCTCGTTCGCGCGGAAATCGAGGCTCTCGAAGTGCCACGCCACATGGCTCTCCTTTGGATCCGCCGGGAATTTCCGCCGCTCACCTTTTCGTGAGATCGCCACGACGTGCCGCCGGCGCTGGTCGGTGAAGAAATAGTCGAGCCCAACGTTGAAGACCAGGGCAATGCGCACCAGCGTTGGCAACGTCGGCACCAGCCTTGCATTTTCAAGCTTGGAAAGCATGGCCGCCGACATGCCGGTGTGCTCCGCCAGTTGCGCCAGTCCCATGCTCTTGCGCAGCCGCAGCCCGCGCAGCTTTTCCGCGATGGCATAAGGCCTGATGGATTCCTGGATCGCACTGATGGTCTCCGGATGCTCGCCGGCTTTCCTGCGCTTCAAATTCCCCGCCGATTTTTTCGCAGCCTTCAAGCGATTCGTTCTCCACGGGAGTGCTTAACTGAAAATCAACTTTTTTTGCCCTACTGTCAATAGTGGAAGCCGGCAACAAGCGGTTTTTCCGGAGGAATGAAACATGAAGAAGCTCATCGGCGTTCTCGGTCTCGCCCTGCTCGCAGGCGCAGCCACCGCGGCGCCACCGCAGGACATTGTGGATACTGCTGTCGCAGCGGGATCGTTTAACACGCTGGTCGCAGCCGTCAAAGCTGCCGGTCTGGTCGACACGTTGAAGGGCCCAGGACCGTTCACCGTTTTCGCGCCCAACGACCAGGCATTCTCGAAATTACCGGAGGGAACCGTCGATTCCCTTCTGAAACCTGAAAACCAGGAGAAACTTCGCGCTATCCTCACCTACCACGTGGTGGCGGGAAAGCTGACTTCCAAACAGATCGCCCACATGACCTCGGCAAAAACCGTGGAAGGCGGCCGGATCACGTTCAAGACGATGAACGGCGAAGTGATGGTGGACGGGGCCAAAGTCATCCAGGCCGATATACCGGCGTCGAATGGGGTCATCCACGTGATCGACACGGTGCTGATGCCTCCAGGGAAGTAGGCGCTGGCCAGGAAAGGGTTCACGGATGCGCGCGGCAGGCGCAGCATTCGATCACAGGGGCTGAAAGGGATTCAGCCCACCCATCCTGCCAGGGAGAGCCCTCGACCTCTCCCGGGGAGGGTGTAGTTCTTCCCCGAATCTGCGTGTACAGGGGGCGTCACACGTTGACGCCCCGCCCTTTTTGACGGCATATCGCCTGGCTCCCGTAAGATCGAATCTGCCAGGCTATGCCTCCGTCTGCTCAACCGCCTCGTGTCCGTTTCGCGCCGTCGCCCACGGGTTTCCTCCACGTAGGCAATGCGCGCACCGCGCTCTACAACTGGCTCTTTGCCCGCCACAGTGGCGGGGCGTTTCTGCTGCGCATCGAAGACACCGATCTCGACCGCAGCGAGATGCGCCACGAAACACAGCTGATGGAAGACCTGCTCTGGCTCGGTCTGGACTGGGACGAAGGCCCCGGAGTGGAGGGTCCGCATGCGCCGTACCGGCAGTCGGAGCGGCTGGGGATCTACCGCGAGCACACGAATCGCCTGCTTGCCGAAGGCAAGGCTTATCGCTGTTTCTGCAGCGCCGAACAACTGGATGCAGAGCGGCAGGAGGCCGCCGCCGCTCATAAGCCGCAGGTTTACTCCGGCCGCTGCCGCGGCATTTCGGAAAGCAATTCAGCCGCACGCGCCGCTGCCGGCGAGCCATTCGCGGTGCGTCTGCGCATCCCCGATCACCCTCTGCGATTCCACGATATGGTCCGTGGCGATGTCGAGTTCCCAAACGAAACGGTGAGCGATCTGATTCTGGTCCGGTCTTCGGGCATGCCGGTCTACAACTACGTCGTGACCCTCGATGACGCGCTGATGGAAATCACCCACGTCATTCGCGGCGACGATCACATCTCGAACACCCCGAAACAGGTGGCTATCTACGAAGCTTTCGGATGGAAACCGCCTCAGTTCGCGCACCTGTCAACGATTCTCGGCAGCGACCGCGAACGGCTTTCGAAGCGCCACGGAGCAACCTCGGTGGCCAGCTTTCGCGCGATGGGGATTCTGCCTGAAGCGCTGGTGAATTACCTCGCGCTGCTCGGATGGGGGGCGGAAGGAGGCACACGTGAGCTGTTTTCACTCGATGAACTGGTAAAGGAATTCCGCCTGGAGCGCGTCACGGCATCGCCGGCGGTTTTCGACTGGGAGAAACTGCACTGGCTCAACCGGCACTACCTGAAGGCGGTCGACCCCGAGCGTGTGGCCGAGCTTGCCTGGTCGCATTTCGCAGGCGCAGGCCTTCTGCCGCCACACGACGGCATCTGGCAGGTCACCACGGCCGCGGTCGAAGCCTGGTTCGGCAAATTGCTGGCCCTTTTTCTGCCCGCCGTGAGCCAGCTCGACGAGTTGCCGGTTAAGGCAGGGTTTGTCTTTCGCTTCAATCCTGGCGCGGCGCGCATGAACGACGAGAATGCCACGATTCTGGCAAATGACGCGGCGCAGAGGGTCCTCGCCGCCTTCGCCGCTTGCGTCGCCGTTCACTCCGGCCCCGTTACGCCGGAGGAGTTCAAAACCTGGATGAACGAGATCAAGACAGAGACTGGAGCGAAGGGTAAGGATCTGTTCCATCCCGTTCGCATCGCGCTCACCGGATCGCACTCCGGCCCTGAATTCGACAAGCTGATTCCGATCATCGAAGAGGGCAGCCGTCTGAGTCTGCCGGCGCATGTCCTCAGCGTTCGCGAGCGAATCGAACAGTTCATGGGCGGCAGGCGATGAAAAACGTTCTCTGGATCGGAGAAGCCAGACCCTCGCGCCTGGCTTTTGTGCTGCGGCCACGCGGTGGCGATTGGCTGCAGACGGACCTCGAAATTGCGCGGCACGAGGGAATCGACGTTCTGGTCTCGCTGCTCACGCCTGACGACAACGAGGAACTCGGCCTCACCGAAGAAGGCAGGATCGCCCGGGAGCTGGGGATGATTTTCGTCTCGTATCCCATACCGGATCGATGCACGCCATCCGACCTCACCTCATTCCGGGCGCTGGTCCTGGACCTGCGCAACAAAGTACAGGTGGGCATGTCGGTCGCGGCGCACTGCCGCGGCTGCATCGGCCGCGCTACTGTGCTCCTCGCCTCCGTGATGATCGCTCTCGGCTGGGACGCAACCGCTGCCCTGCGCCTGATTGAGCGCGCCCGCGGCTTTACCGTTCCCGACACGCCCGAGCAGCTGGAATGGATTCTGAATTTCCATCTCGACGAATGACGCTCGCCTTCCCGCAGTCCTTTACCCGTTCGTGGGAAGCGGAGGTTCTGCCGAAGCGGCCCCTCATTCTGCCCCCGCGCGTATTCACTTATCCACGCGATGCGGAAGAAGTGGAGCGCGGCGCCCTCGAAGTGATGGTCCAACCAGCAGAAGCCCCGCGGTTCCTCGCGACCTTTGCTTTGGGATTTGCCGCTCCGTCCGCGCCTGCCGGCGTCTGGAGTTGCCCTGCTCCGGACGAGCTGTGCGCTGTTGCCGGCGGTTACGCGTACATCGTTAATACGCGCGACCCCACGCAGTTCACGCACATCGGATTTCGCCCCGTGCTCGAGGTCTTTCCCCTGGCGGAGCACAACCTGCTGCTTCTGGCCGGCCATCACGCCCTGCTGGCGTGGGGCATCGGCGGCCAGGCATGGCAGTCGCAGCGGCTTTCCTCAGAAGGGCTGCGCATCACAGAAATTCGTAACAACGAGCTGCACGGATTCGGCTGGGATCTGATCACCGACCGCGAATTCCCCTTCGCCGTGGACCTGCGCACGGGAAACAGCTCCGCTCCTCACTCGGATTCTGTCCGGTAAAAGCTCAGCGCCGCGCCGCCCTGCTTCAAAACCCGGGAGCGGAGCAGCTTTCCGTAGCGCTTCTCCAGCTCGCGACGCTTTTCGTGTTCCGCAATTACCAAAGCCCCCGCCGCCAACAAGGTGCTGCAATCCCCGCCCAGCAACCCAAGCGACGTCGCATACTCCTGGTTCTCCGCGTAGGGCGGATCGAGAAACACCAGGTCCGCCGTGCGCTCCGCCTCCGCTAATCGCCGCAGAGCAGACGCCACGCTGCGCGGCTCGAGAGCATAGTTCCCATGGATGCCGAGTGCGGCCAGGTTGCTGCGGATTTCACGCAACGCGCCATTTGCCTGCTCCACAAAAATCGACTCGCGCGCGCCGCGGCTGAGCGCCTCAATTCCCATAGCGCCCGATCCGGCGTAGAGGTCCAGAAACACCGCGCCCTCAATGCGCGGCGCCAGCACGTTGAACAGCGTCTCGCGCAGGCGGTCGCTGGTGGGACGCGTGTCCTGCCCTCGCGGCGCATGGAGCACCCGGGTCCGATACTTACCGGCAATCACCCGCATCGTTTCCCCCGGCCAAAATCCGCCGACCCTCTACAATAAATTCCAGGAAGGAGAAGATCGAGATGCGCGCCTGGTCTTTGCCGCTCGGACGCTGGTTTGGAGTCCACCTGCGCATCCACTATTTCTTCATCCTGTTGCTGCTGTTCTGCGTGGTCACCACGAATTTCTCCGGTCTTTCAGCCTGGCGCGGCGTGATGTTGTGGTTCCTTCTGTTCGGCGCGGTCGTGGGTCGTGAAGCTACGCGCGCACTGACTGCCGCCTACTACAGCCTCACCGTTCGCAGCATTTTGCTGCTCCCTATCGGAGGCCTGTTTTCATACTCCAGCCCCGATATGGCTGAGCGCGCCGTGGAAGGCTCGGCGCAGTGGGCGCTGACCCTCGCCGGTCCCGTCTCCAACCTGGCCTTCGCCGGTGTGGTCGCCGCGCTCATTGCGGGAGCCACTTCGCAGGTCCGCATCGCCGCGTTGCCCATTGTCACGCCCGCGCACCTCATGCGCTCCGTTGTTTGGCTCAACGTGGCCCTGGCGCTCATTAACTTTATCCCGGCCTATCCGCTCGACGCCGGGCGCCTCATGCGCAGCGGCTTTTCTCGCAGCCGCGGCGTAGCCCAGGCCACCCGCGCCGCATCCGGAATGGGGCAGATGCTGGGCATTGGCTCGGTGGTCGCCGGCCTGGCGTTGCTGGCCATTCCTAACACTCACCTCGCTGCCACCATCAGCCCATGGCTCATCATGGGTGGATTCTTCGTCTTCATCGGGGCGCAGCTTGAAGACCAGGGCGTCCTCTTTCAATCCGTCGTCGAAACGGTGCGAATGCGCGACGTCATGCTCGTCGACTTTGACACCCTCTCGCCCTCGGATACGCTTTCGGACGCGCTCTACAAAGCCATCCACAGCCTCCAGGACGATTTCCCCGTCGTGCGTGGCGCAGCTCTGGTCGGCGTCGTCTCGCGGCAGGGCATCATCCAGGCGCTACGCCACGGCGGCAACGGCTACATTCAAGCCATCATGTCGCGCGCTTTCCAGGTTGCGCAGCCCGACGATTCACTGGGCGCGCTCATTCGCCGCATCGGCAGCGGCCGGCTCTCCCTCATTCCCGTGGCCGAAAGCGGCCGCATCGTCGGCATCGTCACCTGGCAGAATCTGAGCAGCAGCATGGGCCTGCTGGCCGAGTACCGCCGCCTCGAACGCACCGACAATGACCGCGACTGACGAGTCCCTGGCTCCGGGCCTGTACCTCGTCGCAACTCCCATTGGCAACCTTGAAGACATCACGCTGCGCGCGCTGCGCGTTCTGCGCTCCGCCGATCGCATCGCCTGCGAGGACACGCGCCAGACCCGCAAGCTGCTCGACCGCTATCAGATCACAACTCCGACCATCAGCAGCCACGAGCACAATGAAGCGGAGCGCAGCCGCCAACTCGTCGAGGAGCTGAAAAACGGCGCGCGCGTCGCCGTGGTCTCGGATGCGGGAACTCCGGGAATCTCCGATCCAGGTATGTTGCTCGCCGCCGCCGCTATCGCCGAGGGGATTCCGGTTTACCCTATCCCCGGCCCAAGCGCAGTTCTCAGCGCACTTGTAGCGTCAGGACTCAACACCGAGCAGTTTTCTTTCGTCGGATTTCTGCCTCCGAAAGCCGGAGCGCGCCGCACCGCGCTCGAAGAGCTGGCGGCTGGATTGTCGCGGCCGGCAACCCTGGTTTTCTATGAGACGCCGCACCGGATCGTCGAAACCCTGGCCGGCATCGAAGCGGTCTGGGGGCCCGATTGCCGCGTCGTCCTGGCCCGCGAGCTGACCAAGATGCACGAAGAATTTCTGCGCGGGACGGTGCGGAATGTTCGCGATCGGCTGGCCGCGCGAGACAGCATCCGCGGTGAGATGGTGCTGCTGATCGATGCACATGCGGTCACTGCCGGGAATGCGGCCGGCACAAGTCTGCTGGAGCGGCTGGCAGATCTGGAGAAGTCTGAAGGACTGGCGGAGAAAGACGCGCTGAAGCGTATTGCCCGCGAGCGCGGTGTTTCGAAAAGCGAAATCTGGCGCGAGCTGCAGCGCGAGCGCGCCAAAGCGAAATGACCGAGGCTACGCACCCGGCGTCGTCACGCCCGAGCGCCGCACCCACTGTCCGCCGTGCTTCTCGAGATACACCCAGCTCCCCGAGGCGCACAGATGGGCGCACCAGTCGTTCATGTAAACCAGCGCCGCCTGGTGCTTGCTGTCGAAATACACCTCGCTGAAATAGGTCACACCGGGATAGCCCGCCCACTGCGCCTGCGTTTCCGAGCTGACCTCAGCCGCCGTCTTTGAGGCGCGCAGCGCGGCCACGTCGTCAGGGCGCAACAGAGAAAACGCATGACTGATCTGAAATGAATCCCTGGCCAGCTGCACGCGCATATCGCGGTTCGTCGTGTAATCCTGCACGGCTTCCTGAAAGCCGCGCGGATTCTCCGGGGGCGGTTTCAGCTGGCCCTGAGGCGGGACAGCAGGATTGCGGTCCGTCTCGTTGATCGTGATGGCGGCAATCGCCCACTGCTCGTTCTGCTCCGGAGACATACTCGCGAACACATCGCCCGGCATCAGGCGCGAGTAGATCGCATAGGAATCGTCGGCGCGATCCGCGGGCATGGGGATTGCGCCCTGTTCCCCGTAGTGGGCCGGCGGCGTGGGCAACTTGCGATTATTTGCGGTTTGCGGCGCGCCCATCAACACGAGCGTCCAGCTCGCGCCCAGCAATCCAAAACCGAGAAACGGCAGGCAGTGCAGACGAAATCGCATGCTTGCATAGACGCTTCCCGAGGCGCACGCGTTCCGATTTCTTTTCAGGTTCAGGTTCTCTGGGGCCGAACCCAGGCCGGTACAGGCCGCTCGCTCTCCGGCAGATCGCGCCCTTTCACCCGGTCATAAAGGTAGGCGTCGCTTACCGTACCAAGCGCCTCGTTATAAAGGGTCACAGACCCGGTGACTTCCTTCAGCTCCTCGACAAAGCGATGCAGTGTCTGCAGGCGATCCGCAGTCGCGGGAAATTCAGCCTTGCTGGTGCGGAAAAACTTCTGGAAGCCGCGATCCACCAGGTCCGCGATCTCCCCGTTAATCACCAGCCCCGGACGCACCACCATCCGCAAGGCCGCCTCGTTTTGCGCCTTTTCCAGCACAATCGCGCAGCCGCCCTTTGAGACGCGCGCCTGCCCTGCGGCCCCGGCGACATCCTGAACATCGAACTGACGGCGGCGCAGTTCGCTGAGAACGTCGTCCCAGGTGCGCGGTCGCGGCTTCTTGAGCATGGCGGTCTCCCCGAGAAACAGGCCAGCCGCTACACTAAAGAGTAGCTGTGGCCCTCCCTGTTCAGGGTCGCACATGCACGCACGCGCTGCAATTGAGTGTCCGTCCCCACAACGGCATTGGTTTAAATCGATGGCGACACTGGCCGCAACCAAAACCCGTCAGCCTGGTTTGACGCTCGGCACTCCGCTTCTTGCCCGCATCGGCAATACTCCTCTCGTGCGTCTCGAACGCATCGCAGCCGGCCAGCCTGGTGTACAGATCCTGGGCAAAGCAGAGTGGCACAATCCCGGCGGCTCCGTGAAAGATCGTGCCGCCGCAGCGATTGTCCTCGAAGCTCTGCGCAACGAGCGGCTCTGCCCCGGAATGCGCCTGCTCGACGCCACCAGCGGCAACACCGGCATTGCCTACGCCATGCTCGGCGCGGCTCTCGACTTTCCGGTTACGCTCTGCATGCCATCCAACGTTTCCCCTGAACGCAAGCGCATCCTGCACGCCTACGGCGCTGAGGTCGTCTGGACCGACCCCTCCGAAGGCTCCGATGGAGCCATCCGCAAAGCGCGCGAACTGGCAGCCGATCCACAGTATTATTACGCCGACCAATACAGCAACGACGCAAACTGGCGGGCCCACTACTGCGGCACGGCGAACGAGATTCTGGAACAGACCGGCGGCCGCGTCACTCACTTCATCACCGGACTCGGCACCACCGGTACATTCATGGGCGTCACGCGGCGGCTGAAGGAAGTGAACCCAAAGATCGAGTGCATCTCCATGCAGCCCGATTCGCCCTTCCACGGCCTTGAAGGACTGAAGCACATGGCGACGGCGATCATTCCAGCGATTTACGACCCCAGCCTCGCGGACCGCAACGTCGAAGTTGAAACCGAGGCTGCCTATGCGATGGCCAAGCGCCTCGCCCGCACGGAGGGACTGCTGGTCGGCATCTCCGCCGCCGCAGCCGTAGCCGCATCGCTGCGCATCGGCGAAGAGCAGGCCGCCCTCGGAAAAGAAGCAGTCATAGTTACAGTTTTGTGCGACGCGGCGGACAAATACCTCAGCGAACGGTTCTGGGAGGAGTAAGCATTGCTCCGCCTGAGCCAGCAGGTTTACGACGCGCTTCGCGAGCATGGCGAACAGACCTACCCGCACGAGTGCTGCGGAGTGCTCCTCGGCCGCTTCATCTCCGATGACGGCAACTCCGTCAACGAGGTCGAAGACGCCGTCCGCGCCGGCAATACCCGCATCGATTCCGCCCACAACCGCTACCATATTGCGCCGCAGGAACTGGTGAAGATTCAGCGCACCGGCCGTGAGCGCGGCCTCGACATCGTCGGCTTCTACCACTCGCATCCCGACCACCCCGCGCAGTGGTCGCCCACCGACTTCGCCGAAGCCCACTGGATCGGCTGCAGCTACGTCATCACCGCCGTCGAAAATGGCGCGGCCCGGCAGACGAATTCGTTTCTGCTCACCGGCACCACCGAAGACGACAAGGCCTTCCGGAACGAGACCATCGAAGTAACGGGCCAGCTCGACCCTGGCCTCGAGCCGGAGGCGCGGCCAGACCGTTCAGGGCAAGACATAGCCTGACCTTTTGCTGCACAATAGAGGAGGCCTATGGCTCCTGCATCCCCAGCCACCCTGCACTACGCGCCCTGTACAGGACTCTGTACCATGGCACGACGCTCGTCGTGCCGATAGCGCCGCCTCGTCCCCATTAGACGGACCTTCCGCAGCCTCCCTGAGGAACGAAAAGCCATGACCATCGAAATTCCCACGCCTCTGCGTGTCTACACCGCCAACCAATCCGCCATCTTCGTGGACGCCAACACCGTCACAGAAGCCGTCGCCGCGCTCCTCGCCCGATATCCCGAATTCAAGAAGCACCTCTATACGCCCGACGGCAAGCTGCGCTCTTTCGTCAATCTCTATCTCAACGACGAAGACGTCCGATATCTGCCCCAGCGCGAGGAGACAGCCGTCCAGAACTCCGACACGCTCTCCATCATCCCCTCCATCGCCGGCGGGTGCTGGCCGCACGGGCGGACGCGCTTCGCGCAAAAACCAAACCAGTCCCCCTTGCGTCCGGCAACCTCGAAGCCGCATCCATAAGGAAGACCAATGGCCGCCACAATCGAACCCATAACCCTGCCGCAGCTCTCGAATGACGAGATCGCCCGCTACTCGCGCCACCTCATCCTGCCAGAAGTGGGCATGGAGGGCCAGCAGAAGCTCAAGGCCGCCAAAGTCCTCTGCGTCGGCACCGGCGGACTCGGCTCGCCTCTCGCGCTCTACCTGGCCGCGGCCGGTATCGGTACCCTCGGACTGGTTGACTTCGATGTCGTCGACTCCAGCAACCTGCAGCGCCAGATCATTCACAGCACCAAAGACGTCGGCCGGCCCAAGATCGACTCCA